>JALTLT010000216.1 GCA_027001815.1 Gammaproteobacteria bacterium
GTTCAACGCCTACCCGGCCCAGGTCTTCATGGGAGACGTGGGGGCGCTCGGCCTGGGGGCGGCGCTGGGGGTGATCGCCGTGGTGGTGCGCCAGGAGCTGGTGCTCTTCATCATGGGGGGCGTCTTCGTGGTGGAGACCGTCTCGGTGGTGCTCCAGGTGGTCTCCTACAAGCTGACGGGGCGGCGCATCTTCCGCATGGCGCCGCTCCATCACCATTTCGAACTGAAGGGCTGGCCTGAACCGAGGGTGATCGTGCGCTTCTGGATCATCACCGTGATCCTGGTGCTGGTCGGCCTGGCCACATTGAAGATCCGCTGAGGCGGACGGAGAGGGGATGAGCGCAGAGCGGCAGACGAAGGAGGAGGCGAAGGTGCTGGTGGTGGGTCTCGGCGCCAGCGGGCTCGCTGCCGCCCGTCACCTGGCCCGTCGCGGGATCCCCTTTGCCGTCGCCGACTCACGGCTCGAGCCGCCGGGCGTGACCGCCCTGCGCGCCCTGGTACCCCATGTGGAACTGCACCTGGGGCCCTTCGATGCGGGGCTCTTCCGCCGTGCCCGGCGCCTCGTCCTGAGCCCCGGTGTCGCCCCCCAGGAGCCCGCCGTGGCCGCCGCCGCCGAGGCGGGGGTGGAGGTGTTGGGCGAGGTGGAACTCTTCGCCCGCGAAGTGGAGGGGCCGGTGGTGGGTGTCACCGGTTCCAACGGCAAGAGCACCGTCACCACCCTGTTGGGGGAGATGGCCGTGGCGGCGGGACGCCGGGTGGCGATGGGCGGCAACCTGGGCACGCCGGCCCTCGAGCTGCTCGACCGCCAAGCGGACCTCTACGTGCTGGAACTCTCCAGTTTCCAGCTCGAGACCACGGTCAGCCTGCGGCCGGAGGTGGCCCTGCTGCTCAACCTCTCCGCCGACCATCTGGATCGCCACGGCTCCCTGGAGGCCTATACCGCCGCCAAGGCGCGCATCCTGCGCGGAGCGCGCCGGATGGTGCTCAACGCCGACGATCCGCGGGTGCGGGCGCTGGGGGGAGAGGTGGAGGGCGAAGTGGTGTGGTTCACCCTCGGACCGCCCGCCGAGGGGGAGTGGGGGCTTCGGGAGGGCTGGCTCTGTCATGGCGATCGACGGGTGGTGGAGGCCGATGCGCTGCGTATCCCCGGCCGCCACAACCAGGCCAACGCCCTCGCGGCCCTCGCCGCCGGAACGCTCCTCGGCCTCGACCCGTCGGCGATGGTCGACGCCCTGGTTCGCTTCCCCGGGCTCCCCCACCGCACCCAGTGGGTGGCGGAGCGTGACGGTGTCGCCTGGTACGACGACTCCAAGGCCACCAACGTGGGCGCCACCCTCGCTGCGGTGCAGGGCATGCCGGGGCCGCTGGTGCTGATCATGGGTGGAGAAGGCAAGGGGGCCGACTTCGCCCCCCTGCGCGATCCGGTGGCCCGCAAGGCGCGCGCGGTGGTGCTGATCGGTCGTGACGCCCCGCTCATCGAGTCGGCGCTCGGCGGGGCGGTGCCGGTGGAGCGGGCCGGCGACATGCGTGACGCGGTGGCCAGGGCGGCCCGCCTGGCCCGTACCGGCGATCAGGTGCTGCTCTCCCCTGCCTGTGCCAGCTGGGACATGTTCAACGGGTTCGCGGAGCGGGGCGAGGCCTTCGCCTCGGCCGTGCGGGAGGCGGCGGCATGAGCGCGGCCTCCCATGCGGTTCGTGGCGAAGCGGCCTTCGACCGGCGTCTCTTCGGTGCCTGGGACGGAGCGCTGCTCGGGACCCTCCTGGCCCTCCTCGGCCTGGGGCTGGTGATGCTCTATTCCGCCTCGCTCCCCCTGGCCAGCCAGGGAGGGAGCGGAGCCTACTATCTGGAGCGGCAGCTCCTCTACGCCATCGCCGGGGGGCTGCTCGGGTGGGGCGCGATGCATGTGCCGCTCGCCTGGTGGCAGAAGATGGGGCCGCTGCTCCTGCTGGGGGTCTTCGTCCTCCTGGTGGCGGTGCTGGTGCCGGGGGTCGGCGTCTCGGTGAAGGGGGCGGCCCGCTGGCTCCCCCTCGGCGGCTTCCGTTTCCAGGTCTCCGAGGTGGTGAAGCTGGCCATGATCGTCTGGCTGGCCGGTTACCTGGTACGGCGGGGGGAGGAGGTGCGCACCCAGGCATCCGGCTTCCTCAAGCCGATGGCGGTGCTGGTCCTGGTCGGTGGCCTGCTGCTGGCGGAGCCCGACTTCGGTGCCACCGTGATCGTAACCGGCACGGTGCTGGTGATGATGTACCTGGCCGGTGTGCAGCTCTGGAAGTTCGGCGTGCTGGTGGCGCTCACCGGTCTCGGTCTGTTGGCCCTGGCCCTCACCGAGGAGTACCGCTGGCGTCGCCTGACCATCTTTCGCGACCCCTGGGCCGATCGACTGGGGGACGGCTACCAGATCATCCAGTCGCTGCTGGCGGTGGGCCAGGGGGAGTGGCTGGGGCAGGGGCTCGGCAACTCCATTCTCAAGCTGCGCTATCTGCCGGAGGCGCACACCGATTTTATCTTTGCGGTGCTGGCCGAGGAGCTGGGACTGGTGGGCTCTGTGGTGACCATCCTCCTGTTCGCCCTGCTCACCGCCCGCATCCTGGTCATCTCCGGCCGGGCGATGCGCCGGGGCATGGCGTTCGCCTCCTACCTGGTGGCCGGTATCGGTGTCTGGATCGGCCTGCAGGCCTTCGTCAACATCGGTGTGGTGCTCGGTGTGCTCCCCCCCAAGGGGCTCACCCTCCCGCTCATGAGCTACGGCGGCTCCAGCCTGCTGGTGACCCTGGTGGCGCTCGGCGTGGTACTGCGGGCGGCGCGCGAGGTGGAAGGCAACCTGCCGCGCCGCCCGGCACGGGAGGAGGCGCAATGAGCGGCCCGGTACTGATCATGGCCGGGGGCACGGGAGGGCACGTCTACCCGGGCCTGGCAGTCGCCCGCGAGCTGCTCGAGCGCGGGGTGGAGGTGGTCTGGATGGGCACCCGTGCCGGCATCGAGGCGCGGGTGGTACCGGCCGCCGGTATCCCGGTCGAGTGGGTGCCGGTGGCGGGGGTGCGCGGCAAGGGGTGGCGACGGCGCCTCGCCGCCCCCTTCATGGTGGCGCGGGCGGTGTGGCACGCCCTGGGAGTGATGCGGCGGCTGCGGCCCCGGGCGGTGCTCGGCATGGGCGGGTTCGTCGCCGGCCCGGGGGGAGTGGCCGCCTGGCTCGCCCGGCGCCCCCTCTGCATCCACGAACAGAATGCGGTGGCCGGCCTCACCAACCGGCTGCTGGCACGCATCGCCCGGCGGGTCGCCTGTGCCTTTCCCGCCGCCTTCCCCGGACGCCGGGTGGTGGTGACCGGCAACCCGGTCCGCGAGGAGATCGCCGCCCTTCCGGCCCCGGCGGAGCGGTGGGCCGGCCGCCGGGGACCGCTGCGGCTGCTGGTCCTGGGGGGCAGCCTGGGGGCCCGGGCCCTCAACCTCACGGTGCCGGCGGCGCTGGGAAGACTCCCCGCCGGGGGGCGCCCCCTGGTCCGGCACCAGACGGGGCGCGGCAAGCTGGAGGAGACCCGCGCCGCCTATGCGGAGGCGGGCGTCGAGGGAGAGCTGGAGGAGTTTCTGGAGGAGATGGCGGAGGCCTATGGCTGGGCCGACCTGGTGGTGTGCCGGGCCGGGGCGCTCACCATCTCCGAACTGGCCGCGGCGGGGGTCGGTGCCTTGCTGGTGCCCTATCCCCATGCGGTGGACGACCACCAGACACGCAACGGGGCGTGGCTGGTCGAGGCGGGCGCGGCACGCATGATCGACCAGCGCGAGCTGGATGCGGAGCGGCTGGCCGCCGAGCTCGCGGCGCTCGACCGCCCGGCCCTGCTGGCCATGGCCGAGGCGGCGCGCGCGGTTGCCCGGCCGAACGCGGCCGCGGAGCTGGCGGAGATCTGCCTCGAGGAGGGGAGAGGATGAACGAGACGACCCATCCGGCGCTGATGAACATGCGCGACCCCATGGGCAACATCCGCCACATCCACTTCGTCGGCATCGGTGGCGCGGGCATGAGCGGTATCGCCGAGGTGCTGATCAATCTCGGCTACCGGGTGAGTGGCTCCGATCTCGGCAGCAACGCCGCCACCCGCCGTCTCTCCGGGCTCGGCGCGCGGGTGGTGCAGGGTCACGATGCGGCCCACGTGAGCGGGGCCGACGTGGTGGTGGTCTCCAGTGCCGTGGAGGAGAGCAACCCGGAGGTCCAGGCGGCCCGTGCCGCGCGTATCCCCGTGGTGCCGCGCGCGGAGATGCTGGCGGAGCTGATGCGTTTCCGTTACGGCATCGCGGTGGCGGGGACCCATGGCAAGACCACCACCACCAGCCTGATCGCCAGTCTGCTGGCCGAAGGGGGGCTCGATCCCACTTTCGTCATCGGCGGGCGGCTCAACAGCGCCGGGACCAACGCCAGCCTGGGCGCCTCCCGCTTCCTGGTGGCGGAGGCGGACGAGAGCGATGCGTCGTTTCTCTACCTCCAGCCGATGATGGCGGTGGTGACCAATATCGACGCCGACCATCTGGGTACCTATGGAGGGGAGTTCGGCCGTCTCAAGTCGGCGTTCGTGGAGTTTCTCCACCACCTGCCCTTCTACGGTCAGGCGGTGGTCTGCAGCGATGACCCGGTGGTGCGCGAGATCCTGCCCCGCATCACCCGGCCGGTGGTCACCTACGGCACCGGTGCCGACGCCGACGTGCGGGCCGAGGGGATCGGCTACGCGGAGGGGTGCTCCACCTTCCGTGTCGGGTTGCCGGAGCGCGCCCCCTTCGAGGTGAGCCTGGCCCTCCCCGGGCGCCACAACGTGCTCAACGCCCTGGCTGCCATCGCCGTGGCGGTGGAACTGGGTGTCGGTGAGGAGGATCTGCGTCGGGGCCTGGCCGGTTTCCAGGGGATCGGCCGACGCTTCCACTGCTACGGCGACCTCCAGACCCCTGTCGGCAGGGTCACCCTCGTGGACGACTATGGACACCACCCCCGCGAGATCGCCGCCACCCTCGAGGCGATGCGCGGGGCCTGGCCGGGGCGGCGGCTGGTGGTCGCCTTTCAGCCCCATCGCTACAGCCGCACCCGTGACCTCTTCGAGGACTTCGTGCGGGTGCTCTCGGCGGCGGATGCCCTGGTGCTCACCGAGGTCTACGCTGCCGGCGAGGCCCCCGTCCCGGGTGCCGACGGGCGCGCCCTGAGTCGCGCCATTCGCAACCGGGGCGCGGTGGAGCCGGTTTTCGTCGAGTCGCCGGAGGAGCTGGAGGCGGTGCTTCCGGCGCTGCTCCGGGACGGCGACCTGCTGCTCACGCTGGGCGCCGGCAGCATCGGCGCCTCCGCCCGCCGTCTGGCGGAGCGACTCACCTCGCAAGGGAGGGAAGAGTGATGGTCGAGGATCTGCGCAGACTGCATCAGGGGTGTGGTGAGCGGTTGCGTTCCGGTCTTGCACTTCCGGTGGTCTCCCCCCGCCGGGGAACGGTGCGGACGGGAGTGCGGCGGAGCCGCCCGGCCGACGGGAGGCGGCGTCACTGATGGAGACCGCCGGTCACATGCCGCTGCGGGGCGAACTGCGGGAGCAGGAGCCCATGGCGCGCCACGTGACCTGGCGGGCCGGCGGGCCGGCGCGCCTCTGGTACCGCCCCGCGGACCTGGAGGATCTGCGCCGGTTTCTCGCCCACCTTCCGGAGGAGATGCCGGTGGTGTGGGTGGGGCTGGGGAGCAACCTGCTGGTGCGTGACGGCGGCTTCCCCGGCGCGGTGATCTCCCTGCAGGGGGCGCTGGACGGGATGCGCCGCCTGGAGGGAGCGCGGGTGGAGGCGCAGGCCGGCGCGAGCTGTGCCCGGCTGGCCCGCTTCTGCGGTCGCGAGGGGCTGGTGGGGGCGGAGTTCCTGGCCGGTATCCCCGGCACCCTGGGAGGTGCCCTGGCCATGAACGCCGGCGCCTTCGGCGGCGAGACCTGGCCGCTGGTGGAGGAGGTGACCACCCTCGACCGGCGCGGAAACCTCCATTGCCGTCCTCCCGGAGAGTACCGGGTCGGCTACCGGCAGGTGGAGGGACCGGCGGAGGAGTGGTTCGTGGCGGCGGTGCTGCGGCTCGAGCCGGGAGACGCGGAGGCGGCCCAGGCGCGGATCCGGGAGCTGCTGGAGCTGCGCAACCGCAGCCAGCCCATCGGCCGGCCGAGCTGCGGTTCCGTGTTCCGCAACCCGCCGGGGGAGCATGCGGCGCGCCTCATCGAGGCGGCCGGGCTCAAGGGAGTGGCGCGGGGAGCGGCGCGGGTCTCCGGGAAACACGCCAACTTCATCATCAACGAAGGGGGCGCCACCGCGGCGGAGATCGAAGGGTTGATGGAAGAGGTGAGGGCGCGGGTGGAGGAGCGGTTCGCCATCCGCCTGGAGCCCGAGGTGCGGATCATCGGAGAGCACGCCGATGGTTGAGGGAGTGTCGAAATCGCTGGATCCCGCCCGTTTCGGACGGGTGGCGCTGCTGATGGGCGGCTGGTCGGCCGAACGTGCCATCTCCCTGAAGAGCGGCGAGGCGGTGCTGGCCGCGTTGCGGCGCCTGGGTGTCGACGTGCGGCCCATCGACGCGGGACGGGACGTGCTGGAAGTGCTGGAGAAGGGGCGTTTCGATCGCGCCTTCATCATCCTCCACGGTCGCGGCGGGGAGGATGGGGTGATCCAGGGGGGGCTGGAGCTGCTGGGGATCCCCTACACCGGATCCGGCGTGCTGGGTTCCGCCCTGGGAATGGACAAGCTGCGCTGCAAGGCGATCTGGGGCGCCGACGGCCTTCCCACTCCCCGTTACCGCCGGGTGACGCCCGACGAGGGGCCGCGGGAGGCGCTCGGGGATCTGCGCCTTCCGGTGGCGGTGAAACCCGCCCATGAGGGCTCGAGCATCGGCGTGAGCCGGGTCGACCGCGAGGCGGAGATGGAGGGGGCCCTGGCAGAGGCGTTTCGCTACGACGACGAGGTGCTGGTGGAGGAGTGGATCGAAGGGGCCGAGTACTCGGTCTCCCTGCTGGAGGGGCGGGCGCTGCCGGCAGTGGGACTGAAGCCGGCCCGTCCGTTCTACGACTACGCCGCCAAGTACGAGTCGGACGACACCTGTTACCTCTGCCCCTGCGGGCTGCCGGAGGGGCAGGAGGAGGAACTGGGCCGGCTGGCGCTGGCCGCCTTCGAGGCGATCGGCGCGAGCGGCTGGGGGCGGGTCGACTTCATGGTGGATGGCGAGGGACGGCCATGGCTCATCGAGGTCAACACCGTGCCTGGCATGACCGACCACAGCCTGGTACCGATGGCGGCGGCCGCCGCCGGCATCGGCTTCGACGAACTGGTGGGGCGGATTCTTGCCACCAGCCTGGAGGAGGTGTAGGGATGCACGCGGATCCGAAAGGGGCCGAGGTGAGGGGTGGCAGCGGCGGAGTCGGCCAGATGCTGGTGGCGACCCTCCTGACGGTAGTGCTGCTGGGGGCCATCGGCGGTGCAGTGGCAGTGGCCACCGACCCGGCCACTCTGCCGATCCGCGAGGTGCAGGTGCGGGGAAACCTTCGCCACCTCGATCCCGCCCACCTGCGGGCCCAGGTGGCACCGCTGGCGGTGGCCGGATTCTTCACCGTCGACCTGGAGGCGATTCGCCGTTCGCTGCTGAGCGAGCCGTGGGTGGCGGATGCCTCGGTTCGGCGGGTGTGGCCCGCCACCCTGCGCATCGAGGTGGAGGAGCAGGTGCCGGCGGCCCGCTGGCTCTCGGGCGGCTTCCTCAACCGGGAAGGGGAGCATTTTCTGGCTCCCGCCGGTGACGTGAGCGAGCCGCTGCCCGAACTGGATGGTCCGGAGGGGCGCGAGGGGGAGGTGATGGATCGATACCGCCGTCTCGGCGAACGGCTCGCCCCCATCGGTCTGGGTGTGAGGCGGCTGGTGATGGACGGCCGGCGCTCCTGGCGGATAGAGCTGGACAACGGTCTGCAGGTGCGTCTCGGGCGGCAGGAGCTGGAGCGGCGGATCGATCGCTTCGTCGCCGTCTGGACCCGTTATCTGGCGCCGCGCGCCGCCCGGGTCGCGGCGGTGGACCTGAGATATTCGAACGGCCTGGCGGTGCGGGAACGGCCCGCCGACCAGCCGGTGAAGGGGGGGTGAAGAGATGAACAGAAAGACGGACAAGGAGCTGCTGGTGGGGCTCGATATCGGCACCTCCAAGGTGGTGGCGATCGTCGGCGAGGTGACGCCTGACGGCGAACTGGAGATCAGCGGCCTGGGCTCCCATCCGTCGCGGGGATTGAAGAAGGGGGTGGTGGTCAACATCGAGGCGACCATCAACTCCATCCAGCGCGCGGTGGAGGAGGCGGAGCTGATGGCCGGCTGTCAGATCCATTCGGTGTGCGCCGGCATCGCCGGCAGCCACATCCGCAGCCTCAACTCCCACGGTGTGGTGGCCATCAAGGACAAGGAGGTGGGGCAGGCGGACGTGGACCGCGTGATCGACGCGGCCAGCGCGGTGGCGATCCCCGCCGACCAGCGGATCCTGCACATCATCCCCCAGGAGTTCGTCATCGATCGTCAGGAGGGGATCCAGGAGCCGGTGGGGATGGCCGGCGTGCGGCTGGAGGCGCGGGTGCACATGGTCACCGGCGACGTGAGTGCCGCCCAGAACATCATCAAGTGTGTCCACCGCTGCGGTCTGGAGGTGGACGAGATCATCCTCGAGCAGCTCGCCTCCAGTTATGCGGTGCTGGACGATGACGAGAAGGAGCTGGGGGTCTGCCTGGTGGACATCGGCGGTGGCACCACCGACATCGCGGTCTTCACCGGCGGTTCGATCCGCCACACGGCGGTGATCCCCATCGCCGGCGACCAGGTGACCAACGACATCGCGGTGGCCCTGCGCACCCCCACCCAACGGGCCGAGGAGATCAAGATCAAGTACGGCTGCGCCCTGCGCCAGCTCGCCGCCGCCGACGAGACCATCGAGGTGCCGAGCGTCGGTGACCGCCCGCCGCGGCGACTCGGTCGCCAGACCCTGGCGGATGTGATCGAGCCGCGCTACGAGGAGCTGCTCAACCTGGTGCAGATGGAGCTGCGCCGCTCCGGTTACGAGGACGTGATCGGCGCCGGCGTGGTACTCACCGGCGGCAGCTCCAAGATCGAGGGGCTGGTGGAGCTGGCGGAAGAGGTGTTCCACATGCCGGTCCGCCTGGGGGTGCCGAAGCACGTGAGCGGACTGGTGGACGTGGTGAGCAACCCGGTCTACGCCACCGGCGTCGGCCTGCTGCTGTTCGGTCGCCAGCAGCTCGGTGGCCAGGGGTTGCCGACGGTGGGCACGGGCAAGGGGGTGAAAGGGGTCCTGGCACGCATGAAGGCGTGGTTCCAGGGTAGTTTCTGAGGTGACGCCGATGGTCCCGGAGTCACCCGCGGCACCGGGAAGTGCCGCCGAAAACGGTTTTGCAGGCCAGCCGCGACCCGGGGTTGCGGCGGGGCGGGCTCCGGAAAGGCGGGACGGCCCCGATCGGAGCCCCGGCGGAATTTTTTGGAACGGTGACCCCTGGCGGGTCACCGGCGAGGCACGTCGCCCCGAGAGGGAAGAACGGGGTGACATGGGAGAGCGAAAGGTCCTTGAAAAAGGAGGGGCGACATCATGTTCGAACTGATGGATTCATTCACCGAGAGCGCCGTCATCAAGGTGGTCGGCGTGGGCGGCGGCGGCGGCAACGCGGTCCGCTATATGCTCGAGGCCGGCATCGACGGGGTCGACTTCATCTGCGTCAACACCGACGCGCAGGCCCTGGAGAGCACCGGCGCCAACACCGTGCTCCAGCTCGGCTCCAACATCACGCGGGGGCTGGGGGCCGGGGCCAATCCCGAGGTGGGCCGGCAGGCGGCGCTGGAGGACCGGGAGCGGTTGATGGAGGTGATCGAGGGCGCCAACATGGTCTTCATCACCGCCGGCATGGGAGGTGGTACCGGTACCGGGGCCTCGCCGATCCTCGCCCAGGTGGCGAAGGAGCTGGGCATCCTCACCGTGGCGGTGGTCACCAAGCCCTTCTCCTACGAGGGCAAGCGGCGCATGCGCCAGGCGGAAGAGGGGATCGCCGAACTGGCCAAGCACGTGGACTCCCTCATCACCATCCCCAACGAGAAGCTCGCCGGGGTGCTTGGAGAGGACATCAGTCTGCTCGACGCCTTCAACACCGCCAACGACGTCCTGTACGATGCGGTGGGCGGGATCACCGAGCTGATCACCTGCCCCGGCTTCATCAACGTCGACTTCGCCGACGTGCGTACGGTGATGCAGGAGATGGGCATGGCGATGATGGGTTCCGGTCGGGCCAGTGGTGAGGGGCGGGCCGAGGGCGCCGCCCGCAAGGCGATCTCCAGCCCCCTGCTGGAGGACATCGACATCACCGGGGCACGCGGTATCCTGGTCAACGTCACCGCCGGTCCCGACCTCACCATGGGTGAGTTCCAGAAGGTGGGACAGATCGTCCACGAACTGGCGGGGGAGGATGCCAACATCGTCATCGGTACCGCCATCGACCACAATGCGGGCAACGAGATCCGGGTGACCGTGGTGGCGACCGGTATCGGCGGTCGTGCGGAGGTCGAACAGGAGGAGGAGCCGGCCCAGCCGGTACTGCGCCCCATCAAGTCGTCGCGTACCGGGGAGGTGGACTGGGTGGATCTGGAGACGCCGACCGCTGTGCGCATGAACCGGGTGACGCCTCCGCCGGTCTCGACCGGTGCCGCGCAGGCGGCGGAGCCGGATCTCGACTACCTCGATATCCCGGCGTTTCTGCGCAAGCAGGCCGACTGACAGGATGTTGGAAAAGGCCGTCCTGGCCTTTTTCAACGCCGGAAGCCGAAAATGCGATTTCCGGCTTCCTCACGTTTTCAATGACTTGTCGTCATTGAAAACGGCGGTGCATCCCTGCACCGCGGCACAGGCTGCCGAAAAACGGTGTTTTTCAACAGCCTGCTAAGGGACGCCGCGCGCCCCGCCTTCGGGCGGCCCGGTGGCCGGCTCGCACGGTGGGCGAGGAATCTCCGGAACTCTTCGCCATCGGCCGATGCCATGCCGCACTCACCGGCCCCCAACGGGGTGCGGGATGCACCCCTGCCCCTCCGGGCGGGGCGCGCGGAGATGTCCAAGGGTGCCTCTCGAGGAGGAATTTCCCCGGGCCGGAAAGAGATTGGCAGTCTGTGGGCCCATGACAGGCCGTCGGGTTCCTGTGCTTTCCGCGGGGCAGAGTGACCATCAGCTTGAAGTCTGACAGGCTGTCAGGTGGTTTTCTGTAAAGTATTCCGGCAATTTACAGGAGGTCGGCCATTTTCTATACTTTATCGAATAGTTTGCTCACGCCTCGTTTCGGGCTTGCTGCAACCGATTTCGGGATCGAGGAGATCTGCCCCGTGACCACCTCACGGATTTGATTCGGCAACGACACTGGATTGGTTATCGGGAGAGAGATGTCCACACCCGTTCCTGAACTCGACCCCGATCTCGGGGTTGCTGGAGAGCAAGTCCTCCCTTCCCAACCGGCGGCCCTGTCCACATTCTGCGGAGGGGGGCGCGCACCACGCTGGGAGCGCCTGGCGATGGCGCTGGTGGATCTTCTGTCGATGACGGTGGCGTTGCTGGCGGCGCTGGTGATCACCGAGCTGACGGTGGGTCCGGTGCTGCTGTTCCACCGTCCGGCGGAGGCGCTGGCGGTGTTCTATCACCTGGGGCTGATGGGAGTGGCGGTGCTCCGGTTCAATGCCATCGGCCACTATTCGAAGCGGCGCCCGTTCTGGGATCAGCTCCACCAGGTGCTGCTGGTGGTGCTGGTGCTGGCGCTGCTGGAGGCGACGTTGCTGTTTCTCACGCGGGAGGAGTTTTCGCGGCCGGTGCTGCTGCTGTCGTGGAGTCTCTCGGCGCTGCTGATTCCGCTGGGGCGATTTGGCTACATGCGGTGGCAGATCCGGCGGGGTCGCTGGCACCGGCCGACGGTGATTCTGGGGTGTGGTCCGAATGCGCTGGAGGCGGCGGAGGCGCTGCGGGAGGAGCCGTTTCTGGCGCACGACGTGGCGGGCTTCATCTCGATGCCCGGGGAGGAGGTTCCGGCGGGGGGGTACGTGGAGCTGAAGGATCGTTGCGTGCCGGTGGTCCGGATCGAGCAGGATCCGGTGGCGATGATCCGTGCGCTGGGATCGCCGGCGATCGTGGTGGCGATGGAGAACGGGGCGCTGGAGCGCTTTCAGGCGGTGCTGAGGCGTCTGTTTCTGCACTGTCGGAACATTACGGTGGTGCCGACGCTGCGCGGTCTGCCGATGTACGGGATGGAGACCAACCACGTGTTCCGGCACGAGGTGCTGCTGCTGAACGTGCGGAACAATCTGGCGCACACGGGCAGCCGGCTGATGAAGCGGAGCGTGGACCTGGTGGGTTCGGCGCTGCTGCTGGTGTTGCTGTCGCCGTTGTTTGGGTGGATCGCATGGCGTGTGAGGCAGACCGGGAAGGGGATCTTTTTCGGTCACCGCCGGGTGGGGATGCAGGGCAAGCCGTTCCGGTGCTACAAGTTTCGGACGATGGTGCCGAACGCGAAGGAGGTGCTGGAGGAGCTGCTGGAGCGGGATGAGGAGGCGCGAGCGGAGTGGGAGCGGGACTTCAAGCTGAAGGATGACCCGCGGATCACGCCGATCGGACATTTTCTGAGGCGGACGAGTCTGGACGAGCTGCCGCAGCTCTGGAATGTGCTGAAGGGGGAGATGAGTCTGGTGGGTCCGAGGCCGATCGTGGAGGAGGAGATCGAGCGGTATCGTGACGACATCGACTACTATCTTGGAGTGCGTCCGGGGATCACGGGTCTGTGGCAGGTGAGTGGTCGGAACGACATCGACTACGCGTCGCGGGTGCAACTGGACGCGTGGTATGTGCGTAACTGGTCGCTGTGGGGCGACATCGTGATCCTGCTGCACACCGTGCGCGTGGTGCTCGCCCGCAGCGGGGCATACTAGCAGGATGTTGAAAAAGGCCGTCCTGGCCTTTTTCGACGCCGGAAGCCGAAAGTGCGATTTCCGGATTCCTCGCGTTTTCAATGAGTTGGCGTCATCGAAAACGGCGGTGCATCCATGCACCGCAGCCTGTTAAACCCGACAGGCTCCTGGCCCGGATGGCGCTTCGGGGCGGAGCGGCGTCCAGGCCGGGGCCCGAGAGGCATCCAGCCGCCCCTTTGGCGGCCTGATCCGCCGCTGGCCACGTCCTTCCTGTCCATCGTGAATCAGAAATCGGCAAGGAACCTGCCCGTGACCGAATCGCTCTCCTGTTTCAAGGCCTACGACATCCGTGGGCGGATTCCGGACCAGTTGGACACCCATGTCGCCTGGCGTATCGGACGCGCCTTCGCTGCCCATCTGAAACCACGCAAGGTGGTGGTGGGCTACGACATCCGTCTCTCCAGTCCCGAACTGGCGGAAGCGGTCGGCCGGGGCTTGACCGATGGAGGGGCGGATGTCTACGACATCGGCCGTTGCGGTACCGAAGAGGTCTACTTCGCCACCTCCCGTTTCGGCATGGACGGGGGCATCATGGTCACCGCCAGCCACAATCCGCCCGACTACAACGGCATGAAGCTGGTGCGCGAGGATTCGAAGCCGATCAGTGGTGACACCGGTCTGCGCGAGATCCAGCGGCTCGCTGAAGAGGGGGTGTTTCCGGCGGCCGGGGCCGCGGGAGCACGGCACACCCTCGAGGCACGATCCGCCTACGTGGAGCACCTGCTCGGCTATGTGGATCGCGATCTCCTCCAGCCGCTGAAGATCGTCGTCAACGCCGGCAATGGCGGCGCCGGGGAGGTGATCGACCGTCTGGAAGGGAGCCTCCCCTTCCGCTTCGTCAAGGTCCATCACGAGCCCGACGGCCGTTTCCCCCACGGTGTCCCCAATCCGCTGATCCCGGAGAACCGGGCCGCCACGGTGGAGGCGATCCGCTCCTCCGGAGCCGACCTGGGAGTGGCATGGGACGGTGATTTCGACCGCTGCTTCCTGTTCGACGCCGAGGGGGGCTTCATCGAGGGATACTACATCGTCGGTCTGCTGGCCGAGGCCTTTCTCCACAAGTATCCCGGGGCGAAGATCGTCCATGATCCGCGCCTCACCTGGAACACCATCGACGTGGTCACCTCCCTCGGCGGGGTCCCCGTCCAGAGCAAGACCGGCCACGCCTTCATCAAGGAGCGCATGCGCAAGGAGGACGCGGTCTATGGGGGGGAGATGAGCGCCCACCACTACTTCCGCGACTTCGCCTACTGCGACAGCGGCATGATTCCCTGGCTGCTGGTGACCGAAATCATGGCCCGCTCCGGCAAGCCCCTTGGGGCGCTGGTGGAGGAGCGGATGCGCCTCTTCCCCGCCAGCGGCGAGATCAACCGGCGGATCGACGATCCGGCCGCGGCCCTCGAGCGGATCGAGCGCAACTACGCCCCTGGCGCGGAGCGGGTCGACCACACCGATGGTGTCAGCATCGAGTTCCCCCGCTGGCGTTTCAACCTGCGCTGCTCGAACACCGAGCCGCTGGTCCGGCTCAACGTGGAGAGCCGCGGCGACCGGGAGCTGATGGAGGCCAAGACCCGGGAGATCCTCGAACTGCTTGGAGGAGAACCGGGATGAGTCGCTGTCCTGTCACCGTCGCGACGCCCCTTCCTGTCCACCGATCATCCGGCACGGAGTGGAAAGCATGGTACCTGTAATCCTTTCAGGCGGTTCCGGGACCCGTCTCTGGCCCCTCTCCCGCGGGGCCTACCCCAAGCAGTTTCTGCCGCTCACCGGCGAGCAGACCATGCTGCAGATGACCCTCCGGCGGCTCGAGGGGCTGGAGGAGGTGAGTGCGCCGGTGATCGTCTGCAACGAGGAGCATCGCTTCCTCGTCGCCGAGCAGTTGCGCCAGATGGGTATCCAGGCGCGTGCCATCATCCGCGAGCCGGATGGCCGCAACACGGCCCCGGCGGTTGCCCTGGCGGCGCTCGAGCTGGCGGAGGTGGATCCCTCCGAGCCGATGCTGGTGCTGCCGGCCGACCACGTCATCGAGGACGTGGAGGCGTTCCAGGCGGCGGTGCGCACCGCCATCGACGCGGCGCGGAAGGGCGCCCTGGTCACCTTCGGCATCGTTCCCGACAGTGCCGAGACCGGTTATGGATACATCCGTGCCGAGGGGGACGGCGATGTGCGCAAGGTGCTGGAGTTCAAGGAGAAACCGGATCTGGCCACGGCCGAACTCTACGTGGAGTCGGGCGACTATTTCTGGAACAGCGGCATGTTCCTGTTCCGTGCCGATCGTTACCTGGAGGAGCTGGAGCGGCACGCCCCGGACATCCTCGAGGTGTGTCGCTCCACCTGGGAGCGACGGCGCGAGGACGACGACTTCGTTCGTCTGCCACGGGAGGTGTTCATGGCGTGTCGCAGCGATTCCATCGACTATGCGGTGATGGAGAATACCGATCGGGCGGTCATGGTTCCGCTCGATGCCGGCTGGAACGACCTCGGCTCCTGGTCGGCACTCCAGGATGTGGACGAGACGGACGAGAACGGCAACGTGTTGCGGGGCGACGTTCTGGTCCTGGACACCCACAACAGTTACATCCGCTCCGAGGGGCGGCTGGTGGCGACGGTGGGGGTGGACGACGTGGTGGTGGTGGAGACCTCCGATGCGGTGCTGGTGGCCCACCGGGACCGGGTGCAGGACGTCAAGGAGGTGGTCACCCGCCTCAAGGAGCTGGAACGGGAGGAGCCCCATCACCACCGCTGCGTCTACCGTCCATGGGGTTCCTACGAGACGCTGGCCATCACCGACCGGTTCCAGGTGAAGCACATCGTCGTCAATCCCGGCGCGAGCCTCTCCCTGCAGATGCATCATCACCGCGCCGAGCACTGGATCGTCGTCAAGGGGACGGCGAAGGTGACACGGGGCGAGGAGAGCTTCCTGCTGGGAGAGGATCAATCCACCTACATCCCCCTGGGAACCCTCCATCGTCTGGAGAACCCGGGGGTGATCCCGCTCCATCTCATCGAGGTACAGAGCGGCAGCTATCTGGGCGAGGACGACATCGTCCGTTTCGAGGATGTCTACGGGCGCGATGGCAAACAGGGTTGACAGGTTGTTTTTCGACAGCCTGTTAATTGTTCGCTTATCTTGTCATCGAATCGAGGTATCCTGAACAAGGGAAGTTCGGTGGATCGGGCCCGATCGCCGAGTGGGAGTGTCTCCGCCGGGAGGCAGGTGGGCGGTGGCCCGTGATTCTTTTAACAGGCTGTTGAAAAACTCCGTTTTTCGACAGCCTGTGCCGCGGTGCAGGGATGCACCGCCGTTTTCAATGACGAAAGATCATTGAAAACGTGAGGAAGCCGGAAATCGCATTTTCGGCTTCCGGCGTT
>JALTLT010000217.1 GCA_027001815.1 Gammaproteobacteria bacterium
ACCCTCAACCGGCGGGGCGACCAGTACGTGGGGCGCACCTTCACCCTGGAGACACCGATCGAGAACGGTGTCGGCAAGATCCGCGTCGACGACACCCACTGGCGGGTAGAGGGCCCCGACCTGCCGGTCGGAGAAAAGGTGACGGTGGTAGGGGTGGACGGCACCACCCTGAGGGTGGTGGCAACCGTCAGCAGCGGAAGCTAGCAGGATGCTGAAAACGGCGGTGCATCCATGCACCGCTGCACAGGCTGCCGAAAAACGGTATTTTTTCAACAGCTTCTGTTAACCCGGCAACATCCCGTATCGTGTTCAGGATCTTATTTTGGAAACTCTGAACAATTCATCCCTGTCTTGTAAGAGTACGGGAGCCAAAAAACTCGGTTTTCGGCTCCCTTGCAAAAGCGATCACCTGCGGTGATTGATTTTGGCGGATACCTCCGAACGGAACCGGTCTCACTCCCGCTCCAGGTCGATCCGGTAGGCGGCATGGCAGGCGACACAGTTCTGCATCAGCTCACCGAGCTGCTGCAGGGTATGGGCGGGATCACCGAGATCCCGCGCATCCATGGCGAGCAGATCGAACTTGCGGTGGGTATCGAAGCCGAGTTTCTTGAACTCCATGGGCAGCTTGCCCATCAGTGACCCCGGCACCGCCTGCTGGGCCGCTGCCCCCACCGCTGCAGCCGCCTCCGCCACCGCCGCCATCTCCTCACGGTTCGCCGCGGCAACAATCTGCTGGACGCTGACGAGAAAGGCGCGCATTTCGCCCAGCACCAGATTGCGTTCCCCGTCGGCGAGCTGGATCGCCAGGCGGCCATCACTGCTGGCCAGGGTACTGCCCTGGACGAGAAACTTCCAGACACCGGCGACGATCACTGCCAGCAGCAAGACGACGACCACACCACACTTCTTGTTCATGCTCTCTCCCTCACGATTGCCGTTCTCTCGCTCATCCGGCGGAGGCGACGCACCCTCCCCGGAGCCGATTTTGCGATCAAGCTATCACAAATCGACCCGGCATGTCTCCCTCCCCTCCCACATCGGCCAGGAAGCATCACCGGGGCGGGATGCCTACTCGCCCGAAAGGAGTTCCCTCAGTTCTGCCGGGGTGCGATGAAGGGAGTGACAGCGTGAACAGGTCTCCACGGCCACCTCTCCCAGCCGCTCCAAGGCCTTTCGCGGCGTGTTCTTATCCATCAGGGGAACGACCTGCTGCAGCTTCTCCAGCACCGGGCGGCCGAGAATCTCGTCCACCGTCGACGCATTTTCGTGACAACCGCCGCAACTCCCGCGCAGATCGGAGAGGCGCTGCTGGAGTTTTTCCCGGGCGAGGGTGGCCGCCTCCGCGCGGCCATCGCGCAGGGCGATGAAGAGACGGTTGAGAGAGATGGAGAGCCCCTCCATGGCGTCGTGGAACGCCACCTCCTCCAGGGTCTCGCTGTCCTCCACCTTCACCCGGCCGAAATCGGGGGTACGGTAGAGGGCCGCCGCAGTGAAGCGAAACTCCTTGTGGCAGCCGTTACAGGAGATGCCGATCTTGCGCTGCGCGCGACCGACTCCCTCTGCATCACCCGCGCGGGCCGCCTCCAGCAGCTTCTCCGCCCACTCCACCTCCAGTTCGTCCTTCCACTCGGGCACCATCTCGCCGATGGAGCGGTAGTCCTTCACGAGCTGCTCCGCCCACTTCACCAGCAGATCGCGCTCTCCCAGCGCCGCGTACTCGGAGACCGCCAGCATCGCCCGCCGGAGACGGAACATGGTGTGCAGCCAGACGTGTCGCTCACTGGCCGGCTTGTACCACTTGCCCAGGGAGGCTGGCGGAAGGGAGAGGGAGACCTCGGCATCGTCCTCCTGGGCCAAGGCCGCATGGGGCAGCATTACCAGCAGTGCGACGGTCATCCATTTGCCGATTCTTTGCATCTCTCTCTCCTCATGGTGGTTCGGTGGGAACGGCTGGCGTGGGGGGATTATGGCACCCCACCGCACGGCAAAAAACCCCTCTTCTTCACGGACTTGAAAAAGCGTGAACCACGTCCGCACGACGCGGTGAGGGTACCGGGCGTATAATGTGCCGCCCCAAGACCGGAAGGAGCAGCCATGCAGATCGCCGACCCCACCGCCACCACCTTGCGTGCCGAACGTGAGGTCTACGAGGAGCTTCTCGAGCTGGACGACAAACGGATCCTCGATCTCGGTTGTGGAGGCGCCTGGCATACCCGTTTTCTGGCCGAGGGAGGATCCGGCCGCCGGGTGACCGGCCTCGAGGTGGACGCCATCCAGCACCGGAAGAATCTCGCCATCGAAGGCTATCCCAACATCACCTTCCGCGCCGGCGGCGCCGAGGCGATCCCGGCCGAAGACGAGAGCTTCGACCTGGTCTTCATGTTCAAGTCGCTCCACCACGTCCCCGGGCCGCTCATGGACCAGGCGCTGTCGGAGATCCGGCGGGTACTGGTACCTGGAGGGCTGGCATGGATCTCGGAGCCGGTCTTCGCCGGCGATTTCAACGAGGTGCTGCGTCTCTTCCACGACGAGAGCCGGGTGCGTCGTGCCGCCTTCGAGGCGGTGAAGCGGGCGGTTGAGAACGGAGTCCTCGCTCTGGAACGGCAGATCTTCTTCCTCAACCCCATGCATTTCGAGGATTTCGACGAATTCGCGGAGCGCATCATCGGCGTCACCCATACCCGTCACGACCTGAGCGAGGAGAAGCTGGCCCAGGTGCGCACCGCCTTCGAGCGCCACATGACCGACGACGGCGCCCATTTCGCCCAGCCGATCCGCGTCGACCTGTTGCGCCGCGACTGAACGTCCTGCCGCCTTTGTTGCCCTCCGACGGCACCGGCGCCAAATCAATTAGAATACAATGGATAGCTACTGCTGTTGCACGCGCCGCGAAAAGGCCGCAGGATAGCGCGACATTCGATTCCCGCGCCGTCACCGTGGCGCCGTCAACGCAGCAGGCAGTATGACTCCCGAAGCCCTCACCCCCCTTCGCTCACACATCCACTCCCGCGTCATCGGCCAGCAGAACCTCATCGACGGCATGCTCATCTGCCTGCTGTCGGACGGTCACCTGCTGGTGGAGGGCATGCCGGGACTGGCCAAGACCACCGCCGTCAACGCCCTCTCCGAGGGTCTCGAGGGCGATTTCCACCGCGTCCAGTTCACGCCGGACCTGCTCCCCTCCGACCTGGTGGGCACCGACATCTACCGCCACGAGAAGGCGGAATTCGAGTTCCGTCCCGGACCGCTGTTCCACAACATCCTGCTGGCGGACGAGGTGAACCGGGCACCGGCCAAGGTACAGTCGGCCCTCCTGGAGGCGATGGCGGAGCGGCAGATCACGGTGGGTCAGAAGACCTACCCCCTGCCACCCCTCTTCATGGTGCTGGCCACCCAGAACCCGGTGGAGCAGGAGGGAACCTATCACCTGCCGGAGGCGCAGCTCGACCGTTTCCTGATGCAGGTGCGGGTCGACTACCCCAGCCATGAAGAGGAACTGGCGATCCTCGAACTGGATCACGACCGCCAGCTGGAGGCCTCCCCGCCACCGGCCGATCCCCTCGGCCAGGAGACCCTCTTCGCCATGCGTGCCGCGGTGGCCGACCTCCATCTGGACGACCGCATCAAGCGCTACATCGTCGATCTCGTCCAGGCGACCCGCCATGCCGGCGCCTACGACGAGGAGCTGGCCCGCTGGTGCCGGTTCGGCGCCTCGCCCCGCGCCTCCCTGGCCCTGGCACGCTGCGCCCGCGCCCGGGCCTGGCTGGACGGCGAGACCTTCGTCACCCCCGAGCATGTGCAGCGGGTGGCACCGGAGATCCTGCGCCATCGCCTGCTCCTCTCCTTCGAGGCCGAGGCAGAGGGGATCACCTCCGACGATCTGATCGGCCGACTGCTCTCGCTGGTGGCGATCCCCTGAGCGGCACGATGGCGGTCGCCTTCCCCAAGCCCCACCTGGACGACCTGCTGGAGCTGCGTCACCAGGCGCGCGCCCTCGGCATCGCCTCGCACCATCTGGTCAACACCACCTTCACCGGTCTCTACGCCTCGGTGTTCCGCGGTCAGGGGCTCAACTTCGAAGAGGTGCGCGAATACCGCGAGGGCGACGACATCCGCAACATGGACTGGAAGGTGACCGCCCGCACCGGCGACCCCCACCTCAAGGTCTTCCGGGAGGAGAGGGAGAGGAGTGTGCTGATCTGCGTGGACGTGGGGCCCCACATGGCCTTCGGTACCCGCGGTACCTTCAAGTCGGTCCAGGCGGCCCGCGCCTGCGCCCTCCTCGGCTGGGCCGCCAACAGCCTCCACGACCGGGTGGGTGGACTGCTGATCGGTGATCTCGGCGATCGGGGTCACCACTTCCGCCCCACCAAGGACCGCCGCGCCCTGTGGCGCATGCTCCACGCCCTCACCGATCCCCCCTCCTCTGCCCGACCCTCTCCTCCCGCCCTGCTGCCGGAGATGCTTCGCCAGGGTGCCCGGGGACTGGGCAGCGGCGGGCTGGTCTTCGTCATCGCCGATTTCAATCGCCCCCAGACCGACCTCAGGCGGGCCCTGGCACTGCTCTGCCAGCACAACACGGTGGTGCTGGTGCCGGTGGACGACCCCGCCGAGCGCGATCTGCCGGCAATGGGAAAGGTGCTGTTCCGGGGACCGGAGGGCGAGCTTCTCGAGGTGGATACGGACGATGCCGCCGGTCGGCGGGCATGGCGCGAGGCGTGGCAGCGGCGCCGGGACGCCCTCAACGCCATCGCCAGCCGGGTGGGGGTCACGGTGATCCCGATCCGCACCGACGAGGATGTCCACCACTCGCTCATGGAGGGACTGCGTCGCCGGGCGCGGTTCTGGAGAGGCCTGTGAACTCCGGAAGCCTCATCGCCCGCATGCGCGACATCCACGGCATCGACCCGGTCTCCGCCTGGCCACCGGGATGGGGATGGTGGCTGCTGGCACTCCTTGCCCTGGCAGCACTGCTCGCCCTGCTCCTCTTCGTTCGCGACCTGATCCGCTATCCCCGCGGCTCCTGGCAGCGGGACGCCCGCCACCGGCTGCGGCGGCTGCGCAGGCAGGCCCCCCGCCTGGCGAGCCACGAGATCGCCGGCGAACTCTCCGAACTGCTGCGACGCATCGCCATCGCCCGCCTCGGGCGGAAAGAGGCGGCCGGTCTCTCCGGAGAGGCGTGGCTGGCCTGGCTCGAGGAGAACGATCCACGGGGTTTCCCCTGGCGGGCGCGGGGTGTCTGCCTGCTCACCCTGCCCTACGCGCCAGCGGGAGACGATTGCGCCGAACGGGGCACCCTGACGGAACTGATCGGCGCGCTGCAGGCCTGGACCCGCAGGGGACGGGGACGCCGTGTTTGAGTTCCACCGACCCTGGCTGGCCCTGCTCCTCCTGGTGCCGTTGCTGTTGTGGTGGTTGGGGCGCCGGCATCACGGGGGGGCCACCGAGCGGGCGCGCCGCCAGATCACCCTCCTCCATCCGGACACCGCGCGGATGGTCCTCTCCTTTCCCGTGCGCCCCGCAGGGGAGCCGGCCTCCAGCCGTCTCTACCTGCTGCTGCTGGCCCTCACCTGGCTCGCCCTCACCCTCACCCTGATGGGCCCGCGCTGGATGGAACCGTGGCAGCAGGAGCGCATCGAGGGGTACGATCTGTTGCTGGCGGTGGATGCCTCACACTCCATGGAGGCGCTCGACTTCACCGTGGGTGGGCGCCAGGTGAGTCGCATGCAGGTGGTGAAGGGGGTGATGGGGCGCTTCATCGAGGGACGACGCAACGACCGGGTCGGACTGGTGATCTTCGGCAGCCAGGCCTTCGTCCTCTCACCCCTCACCCTCGACCGCCAGGCGGTGCGCCGCCTGCTGGAGAATCTCTCTCCGCGCATGGCCGGCGACGGGACCGCCATGGGGGACGCCATCGCCCTGGGGGTGAAGAAGCTCCGTCAGCGCCCCGAAGGCTCCCGGGTGCTGGTGCTGGTGGCCGACGGGGAGAACACCACCGGCATCATTCCACCCCTGGAGGCGGCACGCCTGGCGGCGGCCGAGGGGGTGCGCATCTACGCCATCGGGGTCGGCTCCGAACAGGAGGAGGTGGCGATCATGGAGAACGGCCATCTGGTCACCCGCAGCGATCTGGGCTTCGACGAGGAGGTGATGCGGACCCTCGCCCGGCTCACGGGCGGAGCCTACTTCCGTGCCACCGACACCGACACCCTGGAGAGGATCTACGGCGAGATCGACCGCCTGGAGAGGAGTGTGGCGGAGTCGCGTACGCTCTACATCCCCCACCCCCTCTTCCGCTGGCCGCTCGGCCTCGCTCTGCTGCTCCTGCTGCTGCTCGGCCTCTTCCCTGCCCTGCGGGGGCGCCGCCTGGAGCTGCGTCGTGACTGAACTCGGTTTCCACTTCTCGGCCCCGCAATGGCTCTGGGCACTGCTGGCGATCCCGCCCGTGCTGCTCTGGCGAAGGCTGAGCGCCCCCCGCCGCCGCGGCGGCGACGAGATCCGCTACGCGGACCCCCATCTCCTGCCCTTCCTGACCGGCGAGACGGCTCGCAGAGAGGAGAGACCATGGGGCGCCCTGCTGCTCTGGTCGCTCGCCTGGGCCCTGCTGACCCTTGCCCAGGCGGGTCCTCGCTGGGACCAGCAGCGCATCGCCGCCTTCAGCCCCGACGCCGATCTGGTGATCCTGCTCGACCTCTCTCTCTCCATGAACGTCGCCGACACCCCGCCGAGCCGCCTGGAGCGGGCCAAGCAGGAGATCGCCGACCTGGTGGGGGCCCGGCACGGCATCCCGGTGGGTCTGGTGGCGTTCGCCTCCCTGCCGCACGTGGTGGCCCCCATCACCGAGGATGGGGAGAGTCTGCAGCGGCGGCTGCCGGCCCTCGACACATCGCTGGTCCGTCTCACCGGCAGCCGTCCCGCCCTCGCCCTGCGGCGCGGCGCCGAACTGCTGGCCGCCCAGCCGGAGGGAGACGTCCGTCACCTGCTGCTGATCACCGATGGCGACTTCCCGACCGGCGAGGATCTGGATGAGGAGGTCGCGGCCCTGGCGGAGCGCGGTGTCCGGTTGCACATCCTGGGCGTCGGAACCACCAGGGGTGGAAGGGTCCCTGCCGGCGGCCGTCCCCTCTCCACACCGGACGGCCGCCCCGTCATCTCACATCTGGAGGAGCGGAGACTGAAGGGCCTGGCCGCCGCCGGGAGGGGCATCTACCGCACCGCCGACTTCCGCGACACCGACACCGGCGCGATCGTGAAACGGATCCTGGCGGAGGCGTCGGTGCGAGCCGACCAGGAACGGCGCGCCACCGTCTGGAACGAGCGCTACCACTGGTTCGTGCTGCCCGCCTCTCTGCTGCTGTTGCGCCTCTTTCACGGTCGCTGGAGGGGCAACCCGTGAGGTTCCTGCTGCTGCTCTTCCTCGCTTCCACCCCGCTCCACGCCTCGCCCTGGGAGAACCGGCAGCAGGAGGCGGCCCGCCTCCTTTCGCAAGGTGAGGCGGAGGAGGCCGCACGCCTCTTCGAAGACCCCTACCGCAAGGGGGTCGCCCTCTACCGTGCGGGGGAGTACGAGGAGGCGGCACGCGCCTTCGAAGAGGCGGATCGCCCTGCCATCCGGACCGATGCCCTCTACAACCTGGGCAACGCCCGGTTCCGCCTCGGTGATCTGCGAGGCGCGATACGGGCGTGGAGCGAGACCCTGGAACGCGATCCGGACCATGACGATGCCCGCTACAACCTCGCCCTGGCGCGCGCCGCCCTGGCGGAGGCGGAGCTGGAGGAGGTCCGCCGGGAGAAGAGGCGAGAGGAGGAAAAGAAGGGGGAACCGCAGGAGGAAGAGGCTTCGGAGTCGGGGGATCGGCAGGAGTCGGGAGACCGGCAGTCGGAGGAGGAGTCCCAAGGCGAAAGCGGAGAGGCCTCCCAGGAGAGTTCGGGGGAGCAGAGCGGGGAGGGTGATTCGGAGGGCGACACCGGTGAACAGCGGGGAAGCGAAGGAGAATCCGCAGATAGCCAGGGCGTCGGCGAGGGGGGAGAACCCTCCGACAGCAGCGGTAGCGACAGCGAGGGAGAGGGGGGAGAGAGCAGCGGCGAAACGCCTGCCGGGGGAGAGCAGGAGCGGGAGGGCTCCGGGAAGGCGGCGCGTGAAGAGAACGGCGAGGGCGGTGAGGGAGAGCCGCGCCGAGAGGCGGCGGATGCGGAAGGGGAGAGGCCGGAGGCCGACCCCGACAGCCGGGGCGGGGGCGGCGACCAGCCACTCGACTCCATCGGCGAGAGAGAGGAAGGCGCTCCCCCGGAAGGAGAGAGCGATGATCCCCGCCCGGTGCGCACCGGGGAGGGAGAGGAGGCCGGCAGCGACCGGGAGAGGCCCGCCCCGGAGCCCGTCACAGACCACTCTCCGGGAACCGAAGAGGGGGAGGAGGGAGAATCGGGTGGCAAGGATCTCCGCGAGAAGAGCCCCGGCAAGGGGGAGAGCGATAGCCCCCCTCCAGCCGGGGGTGTGGCCCAGATGCCGGACGGCGCCGGCCAGTTCCGGCCCGGGGAGGATGCCCGCCACCAGCGCGGAGTGGAACGGGTCGACCAGATGGAGGGGGGCGGCGAGGGCGACCACGAGGCGCGGGGGGAGAGCGGAACCGAGGTCGGCAGCCGGGCGGTTCCGGACGGAGGTGCCATCTCTCCCCTCATGGAACAGTGGCTGGACCAGATCGAGGGCAGCCCCGGCCTGCTGCTGCGCAACCAGTTCATGATCGAGGAACAGCGGGCTCTGACGGATCCACGCAACCGCATCTTCGAATCGAGACCCTGGTGACAGGAATGGTGAAATCCCCTCCTTCCCACCGCGTGGCCGCCTCCCTCGCCCTGGTACTGCTGACCGCGGCCCCGCTCCTGGAGGCGGCCCCCCCGGGCGCGCCGTGGCCCGCCTACCCGCCGTGGGCGACCCCCTGGCCACCCCGTGGGGATCACCAGAGACCGGCAGGGGAGCCCTCTCCCGCCAGAGGGCCTGCGCGGCCCGGCGGGTGGCCTCCGGGGATGGGTCGTCCGCCCGCCCCGACCGCAGCTCCGCGACAGCAGCAGCGTGCCGCAGTACGCCCTCCCCGAGTGGAGGTCTCGGTTAGCAGCCGCTCTCCCCTCGAGCAGGAGAGTCTCGTCTATCTGATACGCATCGTCAGCGACGACAATCTGCGCACCGCCACCCCCGAGGTGCCCCAGATCCCCTCCGCCGTCGTGCGCCGGCTGGGTGAGACCGAGACCTACAGCCGAGGAAAGGGCAAGGAGCGCGAGATCGTCACCGAGTTCCCCTTCCTCTTCATGCCTCTACGGGCAGGGGAACTGGAGATTCCCCCCGCAGTGGTGCGGGGGCGGCACGCCAGGTCCGACGAGCCCTTCGAGGCCACCGCCGCCGGGCCGCTTCGTCTCACCGTCCGTCCCGCACCGCCGGCGGCGGTGGGGCGCCTCCCTCTCTACAACCTGCGCATCCACGCCGAACTGGAAGGCGATGAGGCGGCGGCGGTGGGCGACCCCATTACCCTGACCGTCACCCTTTCCGCCCATGGCGCCGCAGGCTCCCAGCTCCCATCGGTGGCCGATCAGCTACGGGAGAACAACCCCGACTTCCGCGTCTACCCGGGCGAGCGTGATGCCGAGGGCCGCATCACCCGCAACTCCCTCTACCGGCGCTCACGGGGCGAGGCCACGGAAGGGACGCTGCTGGCCGGCAGTCGCACCGAGACCTTCACCCTGGTGCCTCGATACGGGGGAAGGCTGCGTATCGCCCCCATCAAGGTCTCCTGGTGGAACCTCGGAGGGGGCCGCCCGGAGACGGCGGTACTCCCCCTGCCGCCGCTGGAGGTGAGCGGAGGCCCCCCGCAACCGGACCGCATGCGGGTGGATCTCTCGGCGGAGCCCGGCCCCATCCGCCATATCTTCTGGATCCCGCTGATGATCGCGGTGGGCTATCTGCTGGCCCAGTGGCAGCGCGCGTTGCGCGCCGATCTGCACCCTTCGGGCCGACGCCGACGCCTCTCCGGACTCTTCCGACGGCTTCTCGGGGACCTCTACCCGCCGGTGGCCCGGATAGCGGGGAGGCTCGATCCGCGCCGCCATCTCCACCGCCTGCGCTCCGCCACCGCCCGTCGTCTGCCGGTGTCGTGGAAGCTCTCCTTCTGCCTCCGCGCCCTGGAGGGAGTGAACGAACCGGATGAATGGGCCCATGCCCTGCAGATTCTGACGGTCAAGCACCTGGACGCCCGCCCCAATGCGCCGCTGACGGAGCTGGGCACGCTGATCGCCCGCTGTCACCCCCGCGCCCGGCTTCCGCAGGTGCACACCCTGCTGCGCGAACTGGAGGGCCACATCTACGGCGACCAGCCGATCGACGACTTCGGTCACTGGAAACGGCGCTTCCGCAGCCAGATCCGGCCCTCCCTGCTGCGCCTCCGGCTGCACAGGAGGGACTGCCACGCCGCCCGGCAGTCGAGTCATCTGCTGCCACCCCTCAATCCTGCTACCCCCGCGGATGATGCCGCTGATGGAGGGCGCGGAGGCGCTCGCGGGCCACATGGGTATAGATCTGGGTGGTAGAGAGGGAGGTGTGCCCGAGCAGCATCTGCACGACACGCAGGTCCGCGCCGTGGTTGAGCAGGTGGGTGGCGAAGGAGTGGCGCAGGGTATGGGGCGAGAGGTGACGCTCGATGCCGGCGCGCCGGGCGTGTCGGCGGATTGCGTGCCAGAAGGTCTGGCGGGTCATGAAGCGTCCGCGGCGGCTGGGAAAGAGGGCATCGGTCCGGCCGGGCGCCACCAGTTCCGGCCGACCCTCGCGCAGGTAGCGGGAGAGCCAGTGCAGCGCCTCTTCGCCGAGTGGCACCAGTCGCTCCTTGCCCCCCTTGCCGGTGACGCGCACCACCCCCTGGTTGAGGTTCACCTGGGGGAGGACGAGGGTCACCAGTTCCGAGACCCGCAGGCCGGTGGCGTAGAGAAACTCCAGCATGGTGCGATCACGCAGGCCGAGAGGGTCGGAGAGATCCGGTGCATCGAGCAGCGCCTCCACCTCCGCTTCGGTAAGAGTCCCGGGCAGATCGCGCGCAAGGCGCGGTGAATCGATCCGCGCGGTCGGGTCCTCCTCCAGCCCCCCCTCGCGGACCAGATAGCGGTAGAAGCGGCGCAGGCTGGAGAGCAGCCGGGCCGAGGTGCGCGGTCGGGCCCCCTCCTCCATGCGTGCTCCCAGGTAGGCGAGCACCTGATCGCGGCGGGCGGAAGAGAGCGAACCGCCGCGGGCCGCCAGCCAGCGGGCAAACCCGCGCAGGTCGCTGCGGTAGGCGGCAAGGGTGTGGTCGGAGAGTCCCTGTTCCAGCCACAGGGTGTCGGTGAAGGCTTCGATGAGGCGCTCCTCCTCCCCGCTCACCTTCATGCCGACCTCCCCGGCTCAGAACTCGCCGGCGGCGCCCCGGTTCATGATGTCGAGGATCACCCTCTTCACCCGCAGGGCCTCTTCCCTGAGGGCCTTCGGCAGGGGTGCTCCACCGTAGATCATCAGGTCCATGTTGAGACTGTAGATCCAGAGCTGCCCCTGGGGATCCTCCACCAGCGTCACCCGGCAGGGGAGGTAGGCCGAGTAGGCATCGTTGTAATCGAGCATCTGGGCCGCGGTGAGGGCGTTGCAGAACATGAAGATCTTCACGTACCGGTAGGGCTTGCCACTCATCGCCTCCACCTGCTTTGACAGGGGCAGCTCACCGACATTCTTGATGTTGTGTTCGGCAGCCACCGAGCGCATGGTCTCCTCCACGTCCGCGGCCGTCAGGCCCTCTTCCACCTTCACTTTCCAGACCGTCGCCTCGGCCCCGTTGCCGGTCTCGAGCACCTTCTTGAAAAGTTCGGCGTAGGTCTCCATGGCGCGATCGTCCAACGCCCCGACCCGGTCGAGCCAGGGTCCCCATGCCACGGCACAGTAGATCAGCATGGAGACGGCGGCAGCACCGATCAGGGCAAGCAGGTTTCTCAGCAGATTCATGGAACGACTCCTCGGGAGATGTGGTGATCGCAGTGGATTTCGTTGTTCTGGAAACAGGCGGGGCAGACGGCGGTTCCCCAGCAGGATGTCGAGAAACGGGCCTTGTCATCGGCCCGTCGGGACCATCGGAGGTACCGGACCACCGACCATCGGCCTCCCTCAGCCGACGTCGCGGATCGGTCAGCGGCACGTCGCCGGATCAATATATCACAGTGCCCACACTCCCAAGCCTGCCGGACCCTGGAAGGCCGGCTGGTTGCGGGGCTTTCCACGGGCCCCGAGAGGCGGACACGCCGCGCAGGAACTCCTTCTTTCGACATCCTGTTATCAACCCGGCAACATACTATTAACCCGGCAAGGGTTTACATTATATTCAGCGCTTTGGATCTGCGTCGGATCAAGGCGCGGTGCGCAGGCAAGGGTTGTTCCCTTGGCAAGCGCCGCAACACCGAGCCGGCGCAAATCCAAAGCGCCCAACCTATTGTAAGGAATCTCTGAATAAATCAGAGATTCCTTGACAGGCTGTTGAAAAACACCGTTTTTCGGCAGCCTGTGCCGCGGCGCATGAATGCACCGCCGTTTTCAATGACGCCAAGTCATTGAAAACGCAAGGAAGCCGGAAATCGAATTTTCGGCTTCCGGCGTTGAAAAAGGCCAGGACGGCCTTTTTCGACATCCTGTTGATAAACTAGGACGCCATGCCCGACCGATCCATTCCATCGCCCGTGACCACCACGGCCATCGTCCTCGCCGGGGGCGCCGGCCGACGCATGGGGGGGCGAGAAAAGGGACTGCTGCCCTTCGCCGGCCGTCCACTGGTCACCCATGTCATCGAGACCCTCTCCCGGCAGGCCGCCGAGGTGATCGTGAGCGCCAACCGCCACCTGGAGGCCTACCGCCGGTTCGGCCACCCGGTGGTGAGGGACACCCTGGAGGGGCTCCAGGGCCCCCTGGCGGGCATCCTGGCCGCCGGAGAGAGCGCCTCCCATCCATGGCTCCTGGTGGCACCGTGCGATGTCCCCGGGCTTCCCGACGACCTGCTGGAGCGTCTGGCCCGCGGCATCCTTCGGCAAGACGCCCGGCTGGCTGCCGCCCACGACGGGAATCGTCTCCACCCCACGGTACTGCTGCTGCATCGCCCCCTTCTCGACGAGATTCGGCACGATCTGGAACGTGGTGACCGCCAGGTGATCCGCTTTCTGCGACGGCACGGCTGCGCGGAGGTGGATTTCGGTGACCGGGCCGATGCGCTCGCCAACATCAACACCCCCGAAGAACTCGCACGACTGGAGAGGCGATGGAAGAACGAACCATGACCCCCTTCCCCCGCCCCCTTCTCGGCTTCGCCGCCTGGAGCGGCACCGGCAAGACCACCCTGCTGGAACGACTCATCCCCCGGCTCGGCGGAGAGGGGCTGCGGATCGCCGCGATAAAGATGAGCCACCACGACATCGAACTGGACCGGCCGGGCAAGGACAGCTACCGCCTCCGACGGGCCGGCGCCGACCAGATGGTGCTCACGTCGCCCTGGAGGAGCGTGACCATCCGCGAGCACCGGCCACCGCGGGAGCCCACCCTCGAAGGGGCGCTGTCGGAGATCGATGTGGACGGTTGCGATCTGGTGCTGGTGGAGGGGTACCGCCACCACCCCTTCCCCAAGATCGAACTCCACCGCGAGGCACTGGGCCGCCCCTGGCTCTTCCCGGAGGACCCTTCGATCATCGCCCTGGCGTGCGATCGACCACCCGACGATCCCCGCGGGCGACCGGTGATGGCGCTCGACGACCTCGAGGCGATCACCCGCTTCATCGTCGACCTCGTGCGATGTGGGGTTTGAGGGGGCCTTCGCAACCGATACAATCCCCGGGACCCTGTACCCATACCGACCCGGCCGTTGCGGCAACCGCCGCACCCCGACCCTTGAGGAGAGACCCCATGACCCGAGACGCCTGTGGCTGCGATTCCCACGCCCCCAAGGGGCTGCTGCCGGTGGACGAGGCGCGCCGGCGCATCGTCGATCTGGTGACGCCGGTCACCACCCGCGAACGGGTCTCCATTCACGAGGCACTGGGCCGGATCCTGGCCGAAGAGGTCGTCTCCACCATCGACGTGCCCCCCTTCCCCAACTCGGCGATGGACGGTTACGCCGTGCGTGGCGAGGAGGTGAGCGGAGCCGGCCCCCACACCCTTCGGGTGGTGGGACGCTCTTTTGCCGGTGCCCCCTTCGACGGGGAACTCGGTCCCGGCGAGGCGGTCCGCATCATGACCGGCGCTCCGGTTCCCGCCGGTTCCGACACGGTGGTGATGCAGGAGCGGACCCGCCGGGAGGGGGAGACGGTGGTGATCGAGGGGAGTCACGCCAGCGGTGAGAACGTCCGCCACCCGGGGGAGGACATGAGCCGCGGTGAGACCGTCCTGGAACCGGGCTGTGAGCTGCTGCCGGCGCATCTCGGCCTGCTGGCCACCATCGGCCTGCCCGAGGTGTGGGTATGGCGCCGGCCGCGGGTCGCCTTCTTCTCCACCGGCGACGAACTCAAAGGAGTGGGAGAGCCCCTCGGTCCCGGCGAGATCCACGACAGCAACCGCTACACCCTTTTCGGCATGCTGCGCCGTCTGGGGGTGGAGCTGGTGGACATGGGTGTGATTCCCGACGAGCGCGATGCCGTTCGGCGCGCCTTCGCCGAGGCGGCCGCCTGTGCCGATGTGGTCATCACCTCCGGAGGCGTCTCGGTGGGAGAGGCGGACTTCGTCAAGGAGACGTTGGACGAGCTGGGCGAGGTGGAGTTCTGGAAGGTGGCGGTGAAGCCGGGCAAGCCGCTGGCGGTGGGGCGGATCGGCGACGCCTTCTTTTTCGGCCTGCCGGGCAATCCGGTCTCGGTGATGGCCACCTTCTACCAGTTCACCCGCCCCGCCCTGCGGCAGATGATGGGGGCCGCCCCGGAGCCGGAGATCCTGCTGCAGGCCCGTTCCCTCGACCCGATCCGCCACCACCCAGGCCGACTGGAGTTTCAGCGTGGCGTGCTGTCACGGAACGAAGGGGGGGAACTGGTGGTCCGCTCCACGGGCCTCCAGGGCTCCCACGTCCTCACCTCCATGGCGCGCGCCAACTGCTTCATCGTGATACCGGCTGAGAGCGGAGGGATCGCCGCCGGCGAGAAGGTACAGGTGCAGCCCTTCGCCGGGCTGGTGTGACGCCGGCCCCCGTCACCGAAACGGAAAAGGCCCCATGCCGCCCGCGGCGGCACGGGGCCCGGCAGCCGGCAGAGGAATCAGCCCTGCTGCTGCGCCTGCTGTTCGGCGATCTCCTTGCGCACCATCTCCATGTCCAGCTCCTTCGCCTTGCCGATGAGCTGGCGAAACGCCTCCGCGGGCAGCATGCCGGGCTGGGAGAAGATCACGATCTGGTCACGGAAGATCATCAGGGTGGGAATGGAACGGATCTGGAAGTGGGCGGCCAGCTCCTGCTGCTCTTCGGTGTTCACCTTGCCGAAGACGATCTCCGGAAATTCGGCCGATACCTCCTCGTAGATCGGTGCGAAACTCTTGCAGGGACCACACCACTCGGCCCAGAAGTCCACGATGACGAAATCGCTGTTGCCGACGATCTCGTCGAAATTCTCTTTGGTCAGTTCAACGGTTGCCACGGTACCCATCCCGTAAGTAGATAGACATCGGGTGATTTTAGCATATTAATAGATAGTTTAACAGGATGTTGAAAAAGGCCGTCCCGGCCTTTTTCAACGCCGGAAGCCAAAAATGCGATTTCCGGCTTCCTCACGTTTTCAATGAGGCCAGCAGGAGGATCCCCCGGCGCCCGACGGGAAACGAGCCCCAGGAGCCACCCGCTGGCAGCCCGGCGCGCTTTGAGTTGCTGGCGGGTTCCGGTGCTTTCTGCAGGGTCCCGAAAGGGAGAGGGCGACAGACGCCGCGGCCCCGTGTATAGTTGACGGAATTAGTCAAGAAATCTCTGATTTATTCAGAGATTCCTGCGGCACAGGGATGTGCCGCCAAAATCGATCACCGCAGGTGATTGATATTGCAAGGGAGCCGAAAACCGCGTTTTTCGGCTCCCGTACTCTGGCAATTCAGGGATGAATTGTTCAGAGTTTCCTCAACTATACACGGGGGAGCCCCATGGAAGAATCGCACAACCGTCTCGCCGGCGAGACCAGCCCCTACCTCCTCCAGCACGCCCGCAACCCCGTTGCCTGGTATGCCTGGGGAGAGGAGGCGCTGACGAGGGCCCGCGAGGAGGACCGGCCGATTCTCCTCTCCATCGGCTACTCCGCCTGCCACTGGTGCCACGTGATGGCCCACGAGTCCTTCGAGGATAGGGAGACGGCCGAGACGATGAATCGTCTCTTC
>JALTLT010000218.1 GCA_027001815.1 Gammaproteobacteria bacterium
CTCCTCCCCGACTCCCCCCCTGGGACGAGAGCCGGGTCACCGATTCGGACGAAGAGGTGGTGGTCTCCCACAACTGGGAGGAGCTGCGGCGGTTCATGTGGGACTACGTGGGAATCGTGCGTACCGACAAGCGCCTGCAGCGGGCCAAGCGAAGGGTCGATCTGCTCACCCTGGAGATCGAGGAGTACTACGGCAACTTCCGCATCACCAACGACCTCATCGAACTGCGCAACCTGGTGGTTGTGGCCGACCTGATCATCCGCTCCGCCCAGTCGCGCAAGGAGAGCCGCGGCCTCCACTACACCCTCGACTACCCCCGGCCGGACAACCGCCGCCCCCCCACCGACACGATTCTCATTCCACCCGGATTCGCCGCCTGACGGGCGCCTCCCCGTCCACCCGCAGCGGTGAGCGCCGAGCAGTACTCGGCAATGCCGCCGCCAGGCGGCACAGAGCGGGGTGCCTTCGGCAGGGGACGTCGAAGCGGGGGAGACGCCGGCAGACCAGCGTCTCCAGCAGGATGTTGAAAAAGGCCATCCTGGCCATTTTCAACGCCGGAAGCCGAAAAACGGTGTTTTTCAACAGCTTGCGAGGAAAACGGAGTTGCTGCAAACCGGCGGCCCACCGACTCACGGCCAGTCGCGCAGGGAGACCGGCAGCCGCTTCGCCCCCCAGTCACCGGGCCGCACCTCGAAGACCCCGGCACAGGGCGTACCGCAGTGGCGGCAGTGCCCCTTCTCGTCGAGGTTCCAGGCCGTCAGGTTGTACCAGTCGCGGCCGATCAGCTTCTCGCCGCACTGGTGGCACCAGGTCGATCCCCCCTCCTCGTCGTGGACGTTGCCCGTGTAGGCGTAACGGATGCCGTTCTCCATGGCGATGCGGCGGGCACGGCTCAGGGTGGCGGGAGGGGTGGGAGGCACATCCCGCATCTTCCAGTCGGGGTGGAAGGCGGTGAAATGGACGGGCACGTCGGGCCCCAGGTGCTCCACCACCCAGCGGGTGAGCCGCTCCAGCTCCTCGTCGGAGTCGTTGTGGTCGGGAATCAGCAGGGTGGTGATCTCCAGCCAGACATCCGTCTCGTGGCGGATGTACTCCAGGGTATCGAGCACCGGCTGCAGATACCCGCCGGTCAGCTTGTGATAGAACTCCTCGGTGAAGGCCTTGAGGTCCACATTTGCGGCATCCATGTAGGCGAAGAACTCCTTGCGCGGCTCCGGGCTGATGTAGCCGGCGGTCACCGCCACCGATCGGATGCCCCGCTCCCGGCACGCCTTAGCCACGTCGATGGCGTACTCGTGGAAGATCACCGGATCGTTGTAGGTGTAGGCCACGCTGCGGCATCCCAGCTCGACGGCCACTCGCGCGATCTTCTCCGGCGAGGCCTGGTCCGCCAGGATATCCATCTCCCGCGCCTTGCTCATGTCCCAGTTCTGACAGAACTTGCAGGCGAGGTTGCAACCGGCGGTACCGAAGGAGAGGACGGCGGTGCCGGGCAGGAAATGGTTGAGGGGCTTCTTCTCGATCGGGTCGACACAGAAGCCGCTGGATCGGCCATAGGTGGTGAGCACCACCTTGCCATCCTGACAGGCGCGGACGAAGCAGAGACCCCGCTGCCCCTCATGGAGCCTGCACTCCCGCGGACAGAGGTCACACTGGACACGTCCATCCTCCAGGGTGTGCCAGTAGCGGGTCTCGACGATGTTTTCGGGAGGGGCGAGGGTTTCGTTCATGGCGGAGACTCCGGACTTGAAATCGCTGGTTATGTGCTAGATATATGGGGTAACGGGGGCCGTTCAATGGCCTCGCGAATCCGTCGAGGAGGTGACCTCCATGAGTCGCATCCGTTACCCCGCCGTCGCCGGCATGTTCTATCCCGCCGATCCGGACGAACTGGCGGACCAGATCCGCCACTTCATGGCCGCCGCCCCCGAATGCCCCGTGATTCCGAAGGCGATCGTCGTGCCCCACGCGGGCTACCCCTACTCGGGAGCGGTCGCCGCCAGCGCCTACGCCTGCCTCGAGCAGGCACGCGGCCAGGTCTCGCGGGTGATCCTGCTGGGCCCCGCCCACCGCGTACCGGTGCGAGGTCTCGCCGCCAGCAGTGCCACCCACTTCCAGACCCCCCTCGGAGCGGTACCGGTGGACGTGGCGGCGGTGGAGTCGCTCCTCGACCTGCCGCAGGTGCGGGTGATGGACGCCGCCCATGCCGAGGAGCACAGCCTGGAGGTCCATCTGCCGTTCCTGCAGATGGTCCTGGGCGATTTCGCCGTGGTGCCGCTGGTGGTGGGTGAAGCCGCTCCCGGGGAGGTGGCGGAGGTACTGGATCGGCTGTGGGGCGGTCCGGAGACGCTGATCGTGATCAGTTCGGACCTCTCCCACTATCTCCCCTACGAGGCGGCCCGCCGTATCGACAGCCGGACCGCCGAGGCGATCGAGGAACTGCATCCCGAGGCGATCGGTTACGATCAGGCTTGCGGCCGCAATCCACTGAACGGCCTGCTGCTGGCGGCCCGGCGACACGGTCTGCGGGCCCAGACGCTCGATCTTCGCAACTCCGGCGACACGGCCGGACCGCGCAACCAGGTGGTGGGCTATGGCGCCTGGATCTTCCACTGAATCCGGTTACCATCCCTGGCGGGAGACCCTGCTGGAGACGGCCTGGGCCTCGATCCGGCACGGCCTCGAGTACGGGAGGGCGCTGTCACTGGACCCTGCAGACTACCCGGAACCGCTGCAACGTCCCGGCGCCTGTTTCGTCACCCTGGAGAGGTTTGGCCAGTTGCGGGGCTGCATCGGTACCCTCGAGGCGTGGCGCCCGCTGATCGAGGACGTGGCGGAGAACGCCTACGCCGCCGCCTTTCGCGACCCCCGTTTCCCGCCCCTCTCCCACGAAGAGCTGGAGGGCCTGGAACTGGAGATCTCCATCCTCGGCAGCCCGGAGCCCATCCAGTTCAGCAGTGAGACGGAGCTGTTGCGCCAGCTCGAACCGGGAGTGGACGGCCTGATCCTCGAGGAGCGCGGCCACCGCGGAACCTTCCTTCCCACCGTCTGGCAGTCGCTTCCGGAACCGCGGGAGTTCCTGCGCCAGCTCAAGCGGAAGGCGGGCCTCCCCCCCGACTACTGGTCACCCACCGTGAGGGTATGGCGCTACCGCACCGAACTGATCCGCTGACCGATGCAGCCGGAGGGGTCGTGGCTTCACGGCGCATCCCCGGCACGGCACCGGCCGGTGGAGCCCTTGGCGCAGACCCGGCCGTCCACCCAGATGGCGCGATCGAGGAGCACACCATCGGCCGAGACATCCGAGAGGGTCGCCCCCCTCAGGTCGGCAAAACGGAGATCGGCCTCGTCGAGACGCGCCTCGGTGAGATCGGAGTTGCGGAAGGCGGCACCCAGGAAGCGACCACCGCGCAGATCGGCGCGGCGGAGGGTGGCTCCGGAAAAGTCGGCGTAGGCGGCATCCGCGGCCCGCAGATCCGCCTGCTGGAGACTGGCACCGGCCAGCCGGGTACTGGTGAGGCGCGCTCCGCGCAGATCGACGCGAGCGAGGCGGGCACTCTCCTTGCCGCAGTTGCTCCAGTTGACGCCGGGAGCCGCCGCCAGCGAGCAGTCCGGCCCTCGTGCAGCCACTTGGGTGCCCCTCACCAGATAGAAGTAGAAACCGGCTCCCAGCAGGAGCAGAAGAAGGATCGCCAGCAGGACCATCGGCCAGAACGAGTTGTGGTGTTCCAGATAGCCGTCGGAGACCCGTCTCCTCAGTTCCCGGTAGGTGAGCAGCTCCGGAGGCTCCTCTCCGCGCCGGTCGGCGCCGCTGCGACGGTCGTCCGATGCCGGCTCGAGATTGCCGCGGCGATCTCTCAGCCGTTCGTCCGCCCGCATGCGCGCCTCCAGAAGGCGCCGCTCGCGCTCCTCCGACTCCGGTTCACGAAGCAGCGAGGGCACCAGTTCCTCCACCTCGGAGAGTGTCCGCCATTGGCGGCTGTCGGGGCTGACGTCGTCATCGAGCTGGAGACGTCCGATGATGACGAAGTCGTGCACCGTCGCAGTGGGGAACGGCCCCAGCACCGTATAGTCCCGGCGTACGTACCACAGACGCGGGGCAGGGTTCTCTTCTCTGCTCTTGATCATATGTGACATTTGGTTCCCAGGCGGGGCCGCCCTTGCGACCTCTGGCCGGAACGGCCTCGATCCTGCATATATTGTTCTTGTTACCGCTTGCTTTAGAATGACTGACAGGCTGTCGAAAAACACCGTTTTCGGCAGCCTGTGCCGCGGTGCAGGAATGCACCGCCGTTTTCAATGACGCCAAGTCATTGAAAACGTGAGGAAGCCGGAAATCGCATTTTCGGCTTCCGGCGTTGAAAAAGGCCAGGACGGCCTTTTTCAACATCCTGCTAACAGGCTGTCGAAAAACACCGTTTTTCGGCAGCCTGTGCCGCGGTGCATGGATGCACCGCCGTTTTCAATGACGGCAAGTCATTGAAAACGTGAGGAAGCCGGAAATCGCATTTTCGGCTTCCGGCATTGAAAAAGGCCAGGACGGCCTTTTTCAACATCCTGCTAA
>JALTLT010000219.1 GCA_027001815.1 Gammaproteobacteria bacterium
CGAACTCACCGCCTGAGCGCTCCGCCCGCCGCGCGAACCGCGTCATAGAAGGCGAGGTCCGGCTCGCAGAGCGCCTCGATGCGGCGCATGAACGAGGGGTCGCGCCACAACGCCTCCCGCTCGCCCGGAGGCGCGGGGGAGGTGCGGCGACGCGGCAGGCGCACCGGCACACCGATGGCCGCCAGCGCCTCGCTGAACCGGCCCATCTCCGACTGCATCCCCACCACGTCGAACCGGCGCAGATTCTCCAGGGCGTTCGCCACCGCAGCCTCGCTGCGGTAGTCGTGGTCCTCGCGCAGCCCCCCCACGTAGCGGACCTGCGTCTCCCCCGCCTGCCGCGCCCGCGGCGACTCCAGAAAGGCCTCCAGCTCCTCCCGGATCGGGGCGTGGGAGGCGGTGGAGTGGCGGCCGTAGAGATAGAGGGAGATCCAGCGCTCCACCGGATCCCGCAGGACGGTGATCAGGCGGGGCCGCTCTTCCCCCTCCCCGGCCAGCGAGGGCGCGAACCAGACGTGGCCGGTGACGAAACGGTAACCGCAGGCCAGGGCATGGCCCACCAGGGCGAGCCGCAACGCCTGCACCACCTCCGCCTCGTCCCCCCCCAGGCCGGGCAGGTCGCCGGCCCACGCCGCCGCGGCGCGCGCCGAGGGACCGGACTTCACATGGTAGTGACTCAGGCGATAGTGGCGCCGCAGGCCGGCCGACACGGACGAGCCCGCGGTCTTGGGAATATGGAAGAAGAGCAGCCGGGGGCGGGAACGGTGGAAGCGGTGACGCAGGGACACGGTGGGAGCCTGGCGGGAAACCGCAATTCCGCGCCGCTCACTCCCCGAGGGGCGGGCGGCCGAGGAACGGCAGGCGGCCCAGGGGCGAGGCCTGGATGAGCCGGGCCAGGCGAGCGACCAGCGGATCCCCCACCACCGCACGCAGATGGGCCTCCAGATCGAAGTCGAAGGCGTCCAGCAGGTTCTTCACGTAGAGGCCATCCTCGGTGTTGCCCTCCATCGCCAGACGGCGGGCGAAGAAGAGGGTGTCCGGGTCCTCCTGCCGGCTGGCCAGGGCGATGAAATCCTCGAGGCGTCCGCTGATGGTGACGTCGGCCGGCTCGCTCCTCGCCCCCTCGTCCCTCGCCAGGCGCCCTTCGCACACCACGAAGGGGATCGTCGCCCCCGCATCCTCGACCCTCAGGTGGATCCGCTTCCCCTCGAGCCCCGCCAGCCTCCTGGAGACCCCCTGCCCCTGGATCAGATGGTTGAAGAGGCGGCTGCCGGCGGCACCGTGGAGCGCATCGGGCAACAGGCGAAGGGCTGTCTTGAGAGGCCAGAGGGGAGGGGTCATGCACGAATCTCCTTCGACATGGGGATATGATTATATTAAGAAAACCCTGAACAATTCATCCCTGAATTGTCAGAGTACGGGAGCCGAAAAACGCGGTTTTCGGCTCCCTCACGTTTTCAATGAGGCTGGCAGCCTGTCGGACTTTGACAGGCCGTCAGGTTCTGGTGCTTTCCGCGGGGCCCCGAGAGGCGGGAAGGCCCTCCCGGGGGACGCCGTAAACCCGTCCCTGGGGGCTCGTCGGCGGCATCCTTGCCGCCAACGCCCCCGGGAGGGCCTTCCCGCCTCTCGGGGCGGAGTGACCTTCAGCTTGAAGTCCGACAGGCTGCCGAAAAACGGTGTTTTTCAACAGCCTGTTAATATCCTACACCCTGTCCGGCAGGCAGTTCTTGATCGGCGTCAACGCTCCCCATCGCCAGGTCACCGCACCGGTGCCCAATCGTAGGGGAGCCGATAGGCGCGGTAGATCTTGCGCGCACCGCCGTCGTCCGTGTAGGGGCTGATGTACTCCCAGACGATGTCGCCCCCCGCAGTCACCTCGAAGAGTCGCCGGTCCCATGAGGAGCAGATCAGGGTATTGCCGTTGGCGAGACGCTGGGCCCCACTCATGAAGGGACTGAAGAACTGGAAACGGGTCTCCTTCCGGTCACCACCCAGGTAGATCCAGGTCACGCGCCCGCTGATCGGATCGAAGGTGAACACCCGGGAGTAGAGCCGGGCAGCCAGGGGATAGCCTGCATATCCACCGTTGTCGAACAGCAGGATCTCCCCCGCTCCCGGCAACCGGCGCGGCAGAAGGCGTGCCTGATGCTGGCCCATGAAGAGATCGTTCTGGCCCTGTGTCCAGACCACGTCGCCGGTGATGCGGTCGATGACGAACAGCAGGCTGGTCTGCCGCTGGCTCACCAGGATGTTGCCGGGGGCGAACCGCGGATCGCCCAGGTCGTTGTCGGGGATCACCTGGATGGAGTTGGTGTGCGCCCAGTCTCCGCCCCGCGTGCGGATCGTCTCCACTGCCGCCTGCGTCAGGCCGAGCTGGTCGAAGTGTTCCCCCGTAGACCACCGCTGGAGGAGAGTCCCGTCCCGATCGATCAGCAGGATCTCGTCGTCGATCACCACCTGGTCGGAGATCTCCGGCATCGTGCGTGGCCGGCGACAGAGCGCAAGGGTGCGACCATCCTCCAGTCGCTGCACGTCGTGATGCAGACTGCACTCCCCGCTGTCGTACCGCCAGACCTCGACGCCGTCCCAGTCCAGCTCCCGCAGGGCGGCCGCGGTAACCGCCAGTACGCGACCACCGGGCAGGGGCGCCACCATGTAGCTGGAGCCGGTATCCCAGCGCCTCACCTCGGTACCGTCCATGTCCACCAGGACGGTGATGCCCACACCCGCGACGGTGAACAGGGTATATCCCGCCTGGGCCCGTTGGGGGTCATGGATGGTGGTGCCCACAGGGAACACCGCAGGATAGGCGCCCGCCAGCGATGTAGCGAGCGACAGCGCGATTCCGGCGACGATCTTCCAGATCCGGCAACGATCGCTTTGCACGGGAACCTCCTCCCCCTTCGTGGTACGGGGTTATTCGACAACCCGCCCAAAAGGATAGCGGGAAATCCCCGGGAGGGACAACAGAGGGTAGTTGACAAAAATAGTCGACTATTGTCTAATGGCGTTACGAAGCGAAAATCATTCTTATTGTCGGTCGCGAGACCGCATCACACACTGTAGGCAAACCAAGAACGAGAGAGGTTGAACGATGGAACTGCCAGAACGAGACGGCGACGGCTATCTGCTCGACATGAACGCCTGGACTCCCGAGGTCGGACGGGCCATGGCAGAGGCCGATGGCGTCGAACTGGACGACGCCAAGTGGGGTCAGATCCTCAAGGCGCGCGAGTACTTCGAGGAGCACTCCGTGGTCCCGCCGATCCGCAAGTTCTCCAAGTACGTCGGCATCGATCAGAAGGAGCTGTTCAAGCAGTGGATGACCGGGCCGATGAAGCCCATCACCAAGTACGGCGGGCTCCCCAAGCCCACCGGCTGCGTCTGACGCACCCCCGACCCGGCGTCCGGTCCGATCCGGCGCCGGGTCGTTTCGTCTCCGGACCTCAGTCCGCTTTCTCCTCCCCTGTACGCCCGCGTCCCGTATCGCGATGACGGGACTCCACGTGGGACAGCCACAGGGCCACCCCGATCAGGGTGATGCCGGCAGCGAAGGCGAGCAGGTCGAGGGGCCCCTCGAATTTCATGCCGATCCCGTGCTCGAAGAACTTGACGATCAGGATCATCAGTACCACCTTGCCCAGGCGCCCCTTCAGATCGTCCAGTGAATCGATCATCAGCACCTTGCCGAAGAGTCGCGAACCACGGGCGGGATCGATGGCGCTGATGAAGAGTTCGTAGAGGCCCAGGGAGAAGATCAACAGCACGGCGCCCAGCAGGTAACCGTCGATCACCTCCACCACGTGGGCGATGTAGCCGGCCCGCAACGCCTTTCGGGCATCCGGCAGCAGACCGGGATCGAGATACTCCCCCAGATGGGAGAGGAGGTACCAGGCGTCGGCGGTGGCGATGAAGAAGACCGCCGCGGAAGAGACGAGGCTTACCACCACCGCCACCAGAACCAGCAGGCGGCTCTGCCACAGGAAGGTCTCGAACCATCGCTCCATCCGGGTCAGTGGCGGTCTTGGAGGGGATCTCTGGGGCATGCTCTCTTTCCCGATTTTCTGTTCCGTACGGCAAGACCCGATGCGGTATCATATCAGCTCGGCAACATACCATGTCGTGTCCAGGACGCCAGGCGGGTGCCGGAGCAAGGCGCAGGCAAGGGGCGTTCCCCTGTCGAGCGCTGCAACGCCGCACCAGCGCCCGCCTGACGTCCCTGACCTTCTGGTCTCATTTGGACAGGTCGTCGCCTGCCGGTTCGCGGCGCGGTCCCGCCTTGCCGCGAACCGGCAGACGACGACTGAACGCGATATGGTATGTTGCCGGGTTAACAGGCTGTTGAAAAACACCGTTTTTCGGCAGGCTGTGTTGCTGTGCATGGATGCACCGCCGTTTTCAATGAGGCCAGCAGCCTGTCGGACTTCAAGCTGAAGGTCACTCTGCCCCGAGAGGCGGGAAGGCCCTCCCGGGGGCGTTGGCGGCAGGGGTGAGCCGGAAAACGAGGAATGTCCGGTGGACATTCCTCCCGGCGAACGGGCTTGCCACGGAGGGCA
>JALTLT010000220.1 GCA_027001815.1 Gammaproteobacteria bacterium
AAGCCGGTGGACCGCATCATTCCCGACTTCGCCAAGGCGGGTGCCACCTACATCACATTCCATCCCGAGGCCTCCGAACACATCGACCGCACCCTGCAGTTGATCCGCAACGAGGGGTGCAAGTCGGGGCTGGTCTTCAATCCCGCCACCCCGCTCGACTATCTCGACTACGTGATGGACAAGGTGGACATGGTGCTGCTGATGTCGGTCAACCCCGGCTTCGGCGGCCAGAGCTTCATTCCCAGCGCCCTGGACAAGCTGCGCGAGGCGCGCCGCATGATCGACGAGAGCGGCCTGGACATCCGGCTGGAGATCGACGGCGGGGTGAAGGTGGACAACATCCGTGAGATCGCCGCCGCCGGCGCCGACACCTTCGTCGCCGGGTCCGCCATCTTCGGTGCGGCCAAGGCCACCGACCCGCACCGCTACGACAGCGTCATCAAGGAGATGCGCAAGGAACTCCTGAAGGCGGCCGGCTGACCCCGATGACCGTTACCGTGATCAATCCGGAGGGCGTCCGCCCTCCGGAGATGGTGCTCGTCGATGTGGATGGCACCCTGGTGGACAGCGTGCCGGACCTGGCGTGGTGCGTGGACGAGATGATGAGGCGTCTCGGCCTGCCGCCGCACGGCGAGGCGCGGGTGCGCGACTGGGTGGGCAACGGCGTGGAGCGGCTGGTGCGCCGGGCGTTGATCGGCAGGCTCGAGGGCGAGCCGGACGAGGCGCTCTTCCAGCGGGCCTATCCCGTTTTCCTCGAACTCTACCGGGAGAACACCAGCAAGCGCTCGGTACTCTACCCGGGGGTGGAGGAGGGGCTCGACTATCTGCAGCGCAAGGGACTTCGTCTCGGTTGTGTCACCAACAAGGCGGCCGAGTTCACGGAGCCGTTGCTGGAGGCGCTGGGAATCCGCGACCGTTTCGAGATCGTGGTGAGTGGTGATACCCTGCCTCGCAAGAAGCCCGACCCGCTGCCCCTGCTGCACGCCGCGGAACGGCTCGGGGTGACCCCCGGGACCTCCATGATGCTGGGCGATTCGGTGAGTGACGTGAAGGCGGCGCGTGCCGCCGGTTTCCAGATCGTCTGCATGAGCTATGGCTACAACCACGGCCAGGACATCCGCGAGGTGAAACCGGACGCGGTGATCGACTCCATGGCCGAACTGCCGCAACTGCTGGACTGAACGGAAGAGGAAGAGCCACGCCCATGAGCACCCGCCGTTCTCGTACCGATTCGCCGCGCCGTTCCGTCGGCGAGGGAAGGATCTGCGCAGGCGGCGGCCGGCGGATGCTGAGGAGAAACCCTGTCGGGAACCGATGGTGAAGCCGGCTGCCCCCACCGGGGCGGTCCTGAGACCGCCCTCCGCAGCGGGTGCGGCAGGCAGGGGAGGGGTGCAGGGAGCATCGTCGGACGGATTCCGCGAACCCCATGCCCCACGCCGCGCACCTCTTGCAGTCTGTCGGAATCTGGAAGATGGGCAGGTTCTGGTGCTTTCCGCGGCACGGAGCCGACTCCAGGTGAAAGTCCGACAGACCGCCAGGTGAAATGTCCGGCGGGCCCCGGCCCGTGACGAGCAGGAGGGTCGGAACGCCCTCCCTCGGTTTCCCGACAAGGTGCAGCGATGAATCAGCAACAGTTCGAGCAATTGCTGGAACAGGGGTATACCCATGTTCCGGTGATGCGCGAGGTCCTGGCAGACCTCGACACCCCCCTCTCCACCTACCTCAAGCTGGCCGACGGCCCCTACTCCTATCTGTTCGAATCGGTCCACGGCGGTGAAAAGTGGGGTCGCTACTCCATCATCGGCCTGCCCGCCTCCACCGTCCTCACCGTGCGCGGTCACCGCATCGAGTTGCGGGAGGAGGGGGAGCTGGTCGAGGAGCTCCTCAGCGAGGATCCGCTCGCCTGGATCGAGGCCTTCCAGGCCCGCTTCCGGGTCGCCGAGGTGGCCGGGCTGCCGCGCTTCTCCGGCGGGCTGGTGGGCTATTTCGGTTATGATACCGTGCGCTACATGGAGCCGCGCCTCGGCGAGTGCCCCAATCCGGACACCCTTCACACGCCGGACGTGCTGCTGATGGTCTCCGACGAGGTGGTGGTCTTCGACAACCTCTCCGGCAAGCTCTTCGTGGTGGTCCACGCCACCCGTGAGAGCGGCCTGGAGGCGGCCCACGCCCGCCTGGAGGCGCTGGTGGCACGACTGCGCGCGCCGCTGCCCGAGGTGCCCCGGGCGGAGCCACGCCGCGTCCAGGAGTCGGACTTCGTCTCCCAGTTCACCCGCGAGGGATTCGAGAAGGCGGTGGAGCGGGCCAAGCGCTACATCGTCGACGGCGACATCATGCAGGTGGTGCTCTCCCAGCGCATGACCGTCCCCTTCCAGGCGCCGCCGCTGCACCTCTACCGCGCCCTGCGCATGCTCAACCCCTCCCCCTACATGTACTACCTGGACCTGGACGATTTCCACGTGGTGGGCTCGTCACCGGAGATCCTGGTGCGGCTGGAGCACGGCGAGGTGACGGTGCGCCCCATCGCCGGCACCCGGCCGCGTGGCGAGACGCCGGAGGAGGACCGGCGCTGGGAGGAGGAGCTGCTGGCCGACCCCAAGGAGCTGGCGGAGCACCTGATGCTCATCGATCTCGGCCGCAACGACGTGGGGCGGGTGGCGGAGATCGGCAGCGTGCGGCTCACCGAGAAGATGGTGATCGAGCGCTACTCCCACGTGATGCACATCGTCTCCAACGTGGTGGGCCGCCTGCGCCCCGGGCTCGGCGCCATGGACGTGCTGCGCGCCACCTTCCCGGCCGGGACCGTCACCGGCGCGCCCAAGATTCGCGCCATGGAGATCATCGACGAGCTGGAGCCGGTCAAGCGCGGGGTCTATTCCGGGGCGGTGGGCTATCTCTCCTGGTCCGGCAACATGGACACCGCCATCGCCATCCGCACCGCAGTGATCAAGGAGAGGGTGCTGCAGATCCAGGCGGGGGCCGGCATCGTCGCCGATTCGGTGCCGGCCTGGGAGTGGAAGGAGACCCTCAACAAGGGGCGCGCCATCTTCCGCGCCGTGGCCCTGGCCGAGAGCGGCCTCGAGACGCTGGGATGAGGGGGCGGAGACCATGCTGCTGATGATCGACAACTACGACTCCTTCACCTTCAACCTGGTCCAGTACTTCGGCGAGCTGGGGGCGGAGGTGGAGGTCCACCGCAACGACCAGATCACCGTGGAGGGGATCGCCGAGCGGAACCCCGATCACCTGGTGATCTCGCCCGGCCCCTGCACCCCGAACGAGGCGGGGGTCTCGGTGGCCGCCATCGAGGCCTTCGCCGGCAAGCTGCCGATCCTCGGTGTCTGCCTCGGCCACCAGTCCATCGGCCAGGCCTTCGGCGGGCGCATCGTCCACGCCCGCGAGATCATGCACGGCAAGACCTCCATGATCCATCACCTGGATGTGGGGGTCTTCGCCGGGCTCGCCAACCCCTTCGAGGCGACCCGTTACCATTCGCTGGTGATCGAACGGGAGAGTCTGCCCGAGTGTCTGGAGGAGACCGCCTGGACGGTGGACGGGAAAGGGGGGCGGGACGAGATCATGGGGGTCCGCCACCGGGAGTTCGTCATCGAGGGGGTACAGTTCCATCCGGAGTCGATCCTCACCCGCCACGGCCACGACCTGCTGCGCAACTTCCTCGAGATGCGGGGTGGGGTGCGCTGAAGGCCTGTTGCCTTCAGCGGCCCGACGAGGAGAACACCGGGAGCGCCGACCCCGGCCGCGCCGGGTCGTACCCCTCCTTCGGTTCGCAGCTCCGGTCGGGGCGGCTCCGGTGCCGCGCCGGCTTCCGCAGGACGCGGGAGCGTCCCGCCGAGAGGTGCGGCGTGAGGAGGGAACGGCGCCAAAGGCCCCCCAACCTTCCGCCAGACGAAGAACCCCGGCCCTGGGGCCGGGGTTCGCGGGAAGCACTGGGTGCGGGTGAGTGGGGGGCTTCAGATGGCCGCCTCGTCCTCCTCGCCGGTGCGGATGCGGACCACCTTCTCCACCGGCGTGACGAAGATCTTGCCGTCGCCGATCTTGCCGGTGCGGGCCGCCTGGGCGATGGTCTCGATGCAGCGCTCCGCCTCCGACTCGCGGACCACGATCTCGATCTTTACCTTGGGCAGGAAGTCGACCACGTACTCGGCCCCGCGGTAGAGTTCGGTGTGACCCTTCTGCCGGCCGAAACCCTTCACCTCGGTGGTGGTCATGCCGGTGATGCCGATTTGCGACAGCGCTTCGCGCACGTCGTCCAGCTTGAAGGGCTTGATGATCGCCTCGACCTTTTTCATTTCTTCTCTTCCCCCCTGGGCAGTACGAACCGGATCTCTCAATAGGTTACCGGGAGTCACCCTCCCGTTCAACGGCCCCGGTGCCGCGCCCGGTCTCCGGGGGGACGCGGGAGCGTCCCGGACCGTGCGTCACACCTGACAGGCTGTTGAAAACACCGTTTTTCGGCAGCCTGTGCCGCGGTGCATGGATGCACCGCC
>JALTLT010000221.1 GCA_027001815.1 Gammaproteobacteria bacterium
GCCTTGATACCGGTCTCGTTCTCCTGGTTGTTCTGATAGCCGATATCCCCCATCCTCAGCGAGGTGGCCCACGGTTCGTAGAAGGTGCCGTTGTCCATGGGCGTGAGGGAGGTCGCCTTGCCCTGCAGGAAGCTGCGGCAGACCGCCGGCGAGGCGCCGAACAGATAGGGGATCAGCCAGCCGAGACGCTGCAGGTTGCGAAGCATGGCGAAATAGTGGTCGGAACGGAACCGGGAGAGCGGGCCGTCGTGTCCCTCCAGCCTCGCCAGTCCCTCCCAGAATAGGTCGGGGAGGGAGTAGTTGTAGTGGACGCCCGCGATCACCTGCATGATCCGGCCGTAGCGGTGGCCGAGCCCGCGCCGATAGACGGTCTTCATCCGGCCCGGATTGGAGTCACCGTAACGGGCGATGGGAATGCTGTTTTCCCCCTCGATGACACAGGGCATGCTGGTCGCCCACAGCAGTTCGTCGTTCAGGTGCCGGTAGACGAACTGGTGCGCCTCGCGCAGGAAGTGGAGCGCCCCGTCCATGCTGGGGAAGGGCGGAGTGATGAACTCGAGCAGCGCCTCCGAGTAGTCGGTGGTGATCCAGGGGTGGGCCAGCGGCCTGCCCAGGGACGCCGGGTGGGGTGTCTGGGCGATGCGCCCGTGCCGGTCGACCCGCAGAGACTCCTTCTCGAGGCCGATGCGGCGCTCCCGCATGCTTCGTCCCAGATCGTGATCGAGCCAGGCGCGCAATCTGCGCGCGACGTCATAACCCAATGTCCAGACTCCGAATACCTGCGTGACAACCGGATTCCGCCGTGGTTGCGGCGGGCGACAAAAGGGTGCAATTGTACGCCATCTCCCCGACGGGCTGCCACGCTGGACGATCTGACAGCAGCCCCGTGCTCCTGGTAACGCCGCTCCTCCGGAGGTCACTCCACGGCAGGCGGCGCCCCCGCGCCGCGCAGGCACCGGTGCCGCACTCCCTCCGCCGAACGCGGGAGCGTCCCGGGCTTGCGCGTCACGCCGCAGGCGCGGCGTGACGCGTGGATGAGAGGAAACTGGTGACGCCGGTCCCCCGGCGTCACCCCATGGCAGGCGGCGCTCCCGTGCCGCTCATCCTCCGCTGCCGTACCAGATCTCCGCCGGACGCGGAGCGTCCCGGCCCTGTGCGTCACGCCGCTGGAGCGGAGTGACGGGGACAAAGAGTCCCGTGATGTGGCCGACACCAAGTGAAGGTCCCTCGGTCCGTCAGTGAACGGAGCCGAAGGAGAGGTCCACGGTACCCTCCGGCAGCGGCACTCCCGCGATCCAGCTCGCCTGGAGGATCGGTCCGCGGGGGAAGAGATTGTACAGGTAGCGCCGACCTCCCCGTTCGGCGAACTGCCGGCTGAGGAGCCTCGTCAGCTCCGTGGCACTGCGGGCCGGTCCGTGCCGGACGTAGTGCTTGCGCAGGAAACAGAGCACCTCCAGGTGCTCGTCGGTCAGCTCGAGACCGTCCTCGGCCGCCCGCCGGCACATCTCGTCGGAGTCACACTCCTCGACCTCGTTCAATCGCGCCAGCAGCCCGCGATCCTCCGGATCCTCGGCCTCGTGCAGTACTTCGCGAATGTCGTCTTGTCTCATCGTTCGTGCCCCTCCTGAATCGGGTGGGATGCGACCGCGCCTGGCCATCCTCCCCGCCCGTGCACCCCTGTCGTGGAGAGGTGCCGGTGAACGTGTCCGGAGATGAAGGCCTCTCTTCGCAATATAGCCGCTCGGCGGATTTTTCCCACTATTTCGATCAGCTTTTTCCGCTTCTAGCAGGCTGTTGAAAAACACCGTTCCCCGACGGCCGTGCCTCGGAGCATGGATGTACCGCCGTTTTCAATGAGGCCAGCAGCCTGTCGGACTTTGAACGGCCGTCAGGTTTTGGTGCTTTCCGCGGGGCGGAGTGACCTTCAGCTTGAAGTCCGACAGGCTGCTGACACCCCGGAATCCACCTGTTGCATATATCATGATTTGCTAATATAATTAATTGCACATATTCCCTGAGGCGGGGGGCACCAAGGGCTCTCCGCGGGATGGCGAAATGCAGAAATCCGAGCCGTCCGGAATCCATGCACCGCAGCCGATCACAAGGAGCCAGCATCATGAAGATTCGCAACACCATCATCCTGGGCGCCATTTTCAGCGCCGCTTCCCTCGCCGCCGTGGCCGCCACCGCCCCCAACACCACCGAGGGTGCCGCACCCCAGACCGTGGTCGCCCCCTACTACCCCTATCCCTACCCGGTGGTGGGCACGGAGCAGCGTCAGCAGTGGATGGAGGCGATGGAGCAGCAGCGCCAGGCCCGCATCGAGGCCATGGAAGCCCAGCGCAAGGCCTTCGAGGCCGCCGCCGAGGCGCAGCGCAAGGCGGTCGAGCAGTATCACGAACAGTGGGTGAAGGCGCGCCCGGTCACCGCCCCCGTCGCCCCGGCCCGCCCGGCCTTCTTCGATGCCCGTATCGAGGGGCAGGAGAAGGTCCGCAAGACGATGGAAGAGCGCCACCAGAAGCTGGCCGCTCTGCAGGAGAGCCGCATGGAAGAGATGCGCAAGCAGATGGAAGAGCGCCGCGAGGCGATGCAGAAGGCCCAGGAGGCGCGCATGGCCGAACTGGAGAAGCGCTTCCCCCGCCGCTGAATTCCTTTCCTTGAAGGTGCCTCACGGCACCAGGGCCAGGGAAGGTTGCGGTCCCGAGGACCGAAACGCTGCTGGCGGGCAGCGCCCTCACCCGCTCTCGAGCGACATCACCGACCTCCGGGGTGATGTCGCTTTTTTTTGCCCGCCGAACCCCCTTCGCCTCCCCTCCTCTCCTCGACGACTCCATCGGGGGTGAACTCAAGAAATCCCGGGAAAACCCGCTAGACTGAGGCAAGGGAACCGAACGGCCTCATGACATGCCCTGGACGACCATCTGCGCCACCTCGGCAGTGGGCCGCGACCGTTCCCCTGACAGGCCGTTGAAGAGGCCCCTCCCCGGCCGCTTTCGACTGCCTGCCGAAGAAGGAAGCGACCCATCGATCTGCGGGAAGAGGAGAAGACCGCACCCATGAGCACCACACTGGAGGAGTTGATCGAATCATCTCCTTTCTACGGGGGTAACGCCGCCTGGATCGAGGAACTCTACGAGCAGTTTCTGCAGGATCCCGACTCGGTGCCCGCCGACTGGCGGAGGCGCTTTCTCGAGGTGCTCGGCAGCGAGGCGGAGAAGATTCTCCGAGAGAGCGCGAGCCAGGCCCCCACCCCCCCGACCGCGACGGCGCTCGCCGAGGAGGAGCCCGAACCGGCCTGCGAGCGGCGGGTGGAGAAGCAGGTCGCGGTGCTGCGGCTCATCAACTCCTACCGGGTCCGCGGCCACCAGGCGGCGGACATCGACCCCCTCCATCTTCGCGAGCGTCCTCGCGTCGACGATCTCGACCCCGCCAGCCACGGCCTCGAACCCGGGGACCTGGATCACCATTTCAACACCGGTTCCCTCTTCTTCCGCCCCGTGGCCTCTCTGCGGGAGATCATCCGGTTTCTGCAGAAGGTCTATACCGGCACCATCGGCGCCGAGTACATGCACATCACCGAGACGGCGCAGAAACGGTGGATCCAGTCACGCCTCGAAGGGGCCGACGGCGACTACGCCATTCCCGACGGGCAGAGGCGCGAACTCCTCGATAGACTGGTGGCGGCGGAGGGTCTGGAACGCTATCTGCACACCCGGTACGTGGGCCAGAAACGCTTCTCCCTGGAGGGAGGCGAGAGCCTCATCCCCATGCTCGACCAGGTGATCCTCGACGCCGCCGATGCCGGTATCCGCGAGATCGTGATCGGCATGGCCCACCGGGGACGGCTCAACGTGCTGGTCAACACCCTCGGCAAGTCTCCGGCGGAGCTGTTCGAGGAGTTCGAGGGCAAGATCGATCCCGCCAGCCGCCAGGGATCGGGGGACGTGAAGTACCACATGGGATTCTCCGCCGACGCCCGCACCCCTGGCGGAGACGTCCATGTGGCCCTCGCCTTCAATCCCTCCCACCTGGAGATCATCGGTCCCGTGGTGGAGGGATCGGTGCGAGCCCGCCAGCAGCGTTACCGCGACACGAAGGGGCGCAGGGTGCTGCCTCTCCTGATTCACGGCGACTCCGCCTTCGCCGGGCAGGGGGTGGTGATGGAGAACTTCAACATGTCCCAGGCGCGGGGCTTCCACACCGGCGGCACCGTCCACATCGTCATCAACAATCAGATCGGATTCACCACCAGCAATCCCCTGGACACGCGCTCCACCCACTACAGCACCGACGTGGCGAAGATGGTCCAGGCCCCCATCTTCCACGTCAACGGCGACGACCCGGAGGCGGTGCTCTTCGTCACCCGCCTGGCGATGGCCTTCCGCATGGAGTTCCACAAGGACGTGGTGATCGATCTGGTCTGCTACCGCCGTCACGGCCACAACGAGGCAGACGAGCCCGCGGTCACCCAGCCGATGATGTACCGCAAGATCCGCAGCCGCCCGCCGGTGACCCAACTCTATGCCCAACGTCTCCAGGAGCTGGGCGTGATCGGGGGCAACGGGCTGGAGGAGCGACTCGACGACTACCGGGAGCGGCTCGACCGCGGCGAGACGGTGGCCCGTTACTGCGTGCCCGGGGCCCGCTACTCCCTGGCGGTGGACTGGACCCCCTACTTTGGCACCACCTGGGAGACCGAGGTGGACACCACCATCAGCGGGCAGGAGCTGCGGGATCTGTCGGAGCGGATGCTGCAGCTCCCCGACGGCTTCGAACTCCACCCGCGGGTGGAGCGGATCCTCGAGGATCGGCGCAAGATGAGTGCCGGCGCCCTGCCCATGGACTGGGGGTTCACCGAGAATCTCGCCTACGCCACCCTCCTCACGGCGGGTCACGAAGTACGCATATCGGGTCAGGACAGCGGGCGCGGCACCTTCTTTCACCGTCACGCGGTGCTCTACAACCAGGCGGACGGGGAGCGCTGGGTGCCGCTGCAGCACCTGGCCGAGGGCCAGGCCCACTTCATCGTCATCGACTCGGTCCTCTCCGAGGAGGCGGTACTCGCCTTCGAGTACGGCTACGCCACCGCCGTTCCCGACTCCCTGGTGATCTGGGAGGCGCAGTTCGGCGACTTCGCCAACGGTGCCCAGGTGGTGATCGACCAGTTCATCAGCTCCGGCGAGGCCAAGTGGCAGCGCCTGTGCGGACTCACCCTCTTTCTGCCGCACGGCTTCGAGGGGCAGGGGCCGGAGCACTCCTCGGCTCGTCTGGAACGCTACATGCAGCTCTGTGCCGAGCACAACATGCAGGTCTGCGTTCCCTCCACCGCGGCCCAGATGTTCCATCTGCTCCGCCGCCAGGTCCTGCGCCCCTACCGCAAGCCGCTGATCGTCATGACGCCGAAGAGCATGCTGCGCAACCGGCTCTCCGCCTCACCCATCGAGGCGATAACCGATCGCGGTTTCCAGACCGTGATCGGCGCCGCAGTGGAGAAACCTCGGGCGGTCCGCCGCGTGGTGCTCTGCAGCGGAAAGGTCTATTACGATCTGGAGGAGGAGCGGCGCAAGCGCGGTCTCGACGAAGTGGCCATCGTACGGATCGAACAGCTCTACCCCTTTCCCCACGAGGCGTTCGACGAGGCGGTCGGCTCCTACGGCCGCGCCACGGAGCTGGTCTGGTGCCAGGAGGAGCCTCTCAACCAGGGGGCCTGGTATCACAGCCAGCATCATATCCGCGCCCACATGAAGCCGGGACAGAAGCTCAAGTATGCCGGCCGTCCCCTCTCCGCATCGCCGGCCACCGGCTACTTCCAGGTCCACCTCCAGCAGCAGCGGGCGCTGGTGGAGGATGCCCTGACCGGCCCCATGGAAGAGTCGTGACGGACGGCGCACCCACCGGAGGCTGCACTGCGCAGCCGGTTACCACGAGAACGAGGAGAAGAAGAACATGAGCATCGAGATCCGGGTCCCTCCCCTGCCGGAGTCGGTCGCCGACGCCACGCTCATCCAGTGGCACCGGCAGCCGGGAGAAGCGGTGAAGAGGGATGAGAATCTCGCCGACCTGGAGACCGACAAGGTGGTGCTGGAACTCCCGGCACCGGCGGACGGGGTGCTCAGCGAGGTCCTGGTACAGGCCGGCGAGGTGGTGGAGAGCGAGCAGCTGCTTGCCCGACTGGAGCCCGGCACGGCCGCCACCGAACCGGCCTCCCCGTCCGCGGAACCCCCCACCTCCCCGTCCGAACCCCGGCCGCAGAGTCGCGACGAAGCGCTGAAGGGGCTCTCACCAGCCGTCCGCCGGCTGGTGGTGCAGCACCACCTGGATCCGACCGCCATCCAGGGGAGCGGCAAAGGGGGGCGGATCACCAAGGCGGATGTCCAGCGACACCTGGAGGGGGGACGGGAAACGGCGCCGGCCGAGACCGCCGGCACCGCGCCACAAGCCGCACCCTCCCCCGCCCCGCCCCCCTCTTCCGAAGCGACACGGCAGGTGGAAGAGGAGGGCGGAGAGCGGCGCGAGAAGATGAGCCGGGTACGGGCCCGGATCGCAGAGCGGCTGCTCCTCTCGCAGCGCGAGACCGCCACCCTCACCACCTTCAACGAGATCGACATGCAGGCGGTGCTGACCCTGCGCAGCCGCTACCGCGAGGCGTTCGAGGAGCGTCACGAGGTCAGGCTCGGCCTGATGTCCTTCTTCGTCAAGGCGTGCGTGGAGGCCCTGCATCGATACCCCATCGTCAACGCCTCCATCGAGGGGGACGAGATCGTCTGGCACGACCGCTACGACATCGGCATCGCCGTCTCCGCCCCCCAGGGCCTGGTGGTGCCGGTTCTGAGAGACGCGGACCGGCTCACCATGGCGGAGATCGAGGCGGGGATCCGCAATTTCGCCCGGCGCGCGAGGGAGAAGAGCCTCGCCCTCGAGGAGCTGAGAGGTGGTACCTTCTCGATCACCAACGGCGGCGTGTTCGGTTCCCTCCTCTCCACCCCCATCCTCAACCCGCCCCAGAGCGCCATTCTCGGCATGCACAAGATCCAGGAACGTCCGGTGGCGGTCGACGGCGAGGTCACCATACGCCCGGTCATGTACGTGGCGCTCTCCTATGACCACCGGCTCATCGATGGCCGCGATGCCGTGCAGTTCCTGGTCACGGTGAAGGAGATCCTCGAGGACCCTGCCCGCCTGTTGCTGCAGGTGTGAGGGGGAGCTGACAGGATGTTGAAAAAGGCCCTACTGGCCTTTTTCAACGCCGGAAGCCGAAAAAGCGATTTCCGGCTTCCTCACGTTTTCAATGACTTGCTGTCATTGAAAACGGCGGTGCATCCATGCGCCGCGGCACAGGCTGCCGAAAAACGGTGTTTTTCGGCAGCCTGCCAACGGACACCCCGTCACCATCCAATCGAGGGAGAGGCTGAACCATGGCTGACAAGAAGTACCAGGTGATCATCGTCGGCGCCGGCCCTGCCGGGTATGTGGCCGCCATCCGCTGCGCGCAGCTCGGCCTCGCCACAGCCTGCATCGACCGCTGGATCGGCGCCGATGGCAAGCCCGCCCTCGGCGGCACCTGCCTCAATGTGGGCTGTATCCCCTCCAAGGCGCTGCTGGAGTCCTCGGAACTCTATGCCCGCAGCCGGGAGGCGATGGCCGATCATGGCATCCGGGTCACCGGAGTGGAACTGGACCTCGAGACCCTCATGCAGCGAAAGGAGCGGGTGGTCCGCCAGCTTACGGGCGGCATCGAGACCCTCTTCAAGGCCCACGGCATCGACTGGCTTCAGGGCCGTGGCCGGCTGCTGGAACCGCAGAAGGTGGGCTGGCTTCCCCACGGCCGCAAGCGGGAGAAGGTGCTCGAGGCGGAACACATCATCCTCGCACCCGGATCACGCCCCGTGAAGCTGCAGGTGGCCCCTCTCGACGGAGAGTCGATCGTCGACTCCAGCGGAGCGCTGGCCTTCGACCGCGTACCACGCAGGCTGGGCATCATCGGTGCGGGGGTGATCGGCCTGGAGCTGGGCAGCGTCTGGCAGCGGCTCGGTTCCGAGGTGGTGTTGCTCGAGGCGCAGCCACGCTTTCTGGCCATGGCCGACCAGCAGATCGCCACCATGGCACTGCGGACCCTGCGCGAGCAGGGGCTCGACATCCGCCTGGATGCCCGTGTCCTCTCGGCCAGCCGGTTCCGCAGGCAGGTGAAGGTGGCGTATCAACAGGGCGAAGAGCGGTTCGAGGAGAGCTTCGACCGGCTGGTGGTGGCGGTGGGCCGCCGCCCCAATACCGACGACCTGGCGGCGCCGGAGGCGGGGCTGCTGCTGGACGAGCGGGGGCTGGTGGACGTGGACGAGCGCTGCGCCACCAACCTGCCCAACGTCTGGGCGATCGGCGACGTGGTGCGTGGACCGATGCTGGCCCACAAGGGATCGGAGGAAGGGGTCTCGGTGGCGGAGCGCATTGCCTGGGGCGACGCTCCGGCGGTCAACTACGAGGTGATCCCCTCGGTGATCTACACCGAGCCGGAGATCGCCTGGGTGGGACGCACGGAACAGCAGCTCCGTTCCCTCGCCATTCCCTACCGGAGCGGCAGCTTTCCCTTCGCGGCCTCGGGCCGGGCGCGCGCCATGGGGGAGGGGTCGGCCGTCGGCAGTGTCAAGCTGCTCGCCCATGCCGAGACGGACGAGATCCTCGGCGCCCACATGATCGGTCCCGGCGTCTCCGAACTGGTGGCGGAGGTGGTGGTCGCGATGGAGATGGGGGCCTCGGCGGAGGATCTGGGACGCACCGTCCATGCCCACCCCACCCTCTCCGAGGCGGTCCGCGAGGCGGCGCTGGGCGTGGAGGGGGAGGCGATCCACCTCTTCACCCCCCGGCGCCCGTCGTGATTCCTGGCAGGGTGTCGGGCTTTGGCATATGGATGCCGTGACGCCCCGAGAAGCTGCTGCCAGCCGCTCGACAGTGGGTTCCGGGAGTTTCCGCAGGGGCAGCACTTCGCCTCCTGGCAGCCCGTCGGTCCTTTACAGGCGGTCGGGTTCTGGTGCTTTCCGCGGGGCCCCGAGAGGCGGGAAGGCCCTCCCGGGGGACGCCGTGAACCCTTTTCGGCTGTGCTGTCCTGCTTCGTCGAAAAGCCCGGCCCCGCCATCCCTGGCGGGGCGTTCGGAGCGCTTCCTTCGTTCACTGGACGAAGGGTCTCTCCTCACCCCTGGGGGCTCGTCGGCGACCTGCGGCGCTGCGCGGTCCTGCTCCGCTTGCAGGGCCGGGGCTTGCCATCCGTGGCAAGCCCGTTCGCCGGGAGGAACGTCCACCGGACATTCCCCGTTTTCCGGCTCACCCCTGCCGCCAACGCCCCCGGCAGGGCCTTCCCGCCTCCCGGGGCGGAGTGACCTTCAGCTTGAAGTCCGACAGGCTGCTAGGGCGCGGCGCGCTTCCGCGGCGAGGGATCGGGCAGCAGGACGTTGAGTTCCAGCACCTCGTAGTCACCGTCCCGCTCCAGGGTTACGTTGACCTGGTCGAGATCGATCTCCACATAGCGGGAGACCACCTCCAGCAGCTCCCGCTTCAGTTCCGGCAGGAAATCGGGGCCGTCCCGGTCGGCGTGCTCACGGGCGAGGATGATCTGCAGCCGCTCCTTGGCGACCGAGGCGGACTTCCTGCGGTTGCGGCGGAAGTAGTCGATGAAGGACATGGCGATCAGGTCCCGAAGATCCGCTTGAGGAAGCCCTTCTTCTCGGGCTCCAGGAAGCGCATCGGCACCTCCTCTCCCAGGAAGCGGGCCACCGCGTCGGCATAGGCCTGACCGCTGCTGCTGTCGCTGTCGTGGATGACCGGCACGCCCGCATTGGAGGCCTGCAGCACCGCCTCCGACTCGGGCACCACCCCCAGCAGCGGGATGCCGAGCAGCTCCCGGATGTCCTCCACGCCCAGCATCTCCCCCTGGTCGACCCGCTGGGGACTGTAACGGGTGACCAGCAGGTGTTCGCGGATCGGCTCCGCCCCCTCCTCGGCCCGTTTCGACTTCGCCCCGAGGATCCCGAGGATGCGATCGGAGTCGCGCACCGAGGAGACCTCGGGGTTGGTGACCACCAGCGCCTCGTCGGCGTAGTAGAGCGCCATCAGGGCACCCCGCTCGATGCCGGCCGGTGAATCGCACACGATGTAGTCGAAACTCTCGCGGAGTTCGTCGAGCACCTTCCCGACCCCCTCCTTGCTCAGCGCCTCCTTGTCGCGGGTCTGGGAGGCGGGCAGGATGGAGAGGTTGTCCAGGCGCTTGTCCTTGATCAGCGCCTGGCGGAGGGTCGCTTCGCCGTTGATCACGTTGACGAAGTCGTAGACCACCCTCCGTTCACACCCCATGATGAGGTCGAGATTGCGCAGCCCCACGTCGAAATCGATCACAACCGCGCTGTGACCCCGCATGGCCAGGCCGCTGGCGAAACTGGCACTGGTGGTGGTCTTACCCACACCTCCCTTGCCGGAAGTAACAACGATAATCTTGGACAATCCGGACCTCCAGATCGATCTGTACTGGTCTCCAGGGGCCCCTCCCGCGGGGCGCCCACTCCTCATATTCTTAGGAATCTCTGATTTATTCAGAGATTCCTGCGGCACAGGGATGGACCGCCAAAATCAATCACCGCAGGTGATTGATTTTGCAAGGGAGCCGAAAACCGCGTTTTTCGGCTTCCGTACTCTGACAATTCAGGGATGAATTGTTCAGAGTTTCCCTTTTTTAACTATCGCTCTCGACCACATGTCGAAACAGGTGATTTCCCGCTTTCAGTCGCGCCCGAGTTCGTCGATCACCAACTGTTCGCCCCGCAGGGCGATGCAGGCGCTCCTCCCGGCGCAGGGATTGCTGCCGGGCTCGTCGAACACCCGGAAGACGCCGGCCACCGCGACCAGTTCCGCCTCCAGGGTCTGGACGAAGATTCGCGCCGAGGTATTCCCCTGCACCCCGGCCAGTGCCCGTCCACGCAGCGGCGCGTAGACGTGGATGTTGCCGTCGGCAATCACCTCGGCACCGGCGTTTACCGCGGCCAGCAGGATCAGGTCCCCGCCCCGGGCGTAGATCTGCTGGCCCGAGCGTACCGGCTGCTCCACCACAAGGGTCGGTGTCGGGACGGGAGCGGACGGGGCGGGAGGAGGGGTCTGCGAAGGGGTTCGGGGAGAGGCCTCGTGCCCCCCCTCGACGATCGCAAGGCCGGCCTCGAGGATCCCCTCCCGCCACGCCTCGGGGGGCTCCTTCACCCCCACCGGGATGAGCCGACACTCCCTCAGGAGAGCGGTGAGGGCGGCGAAGTCGGGAACCATCTTCTCCTCCAGGGGGGAGAGATCGAGGACGACGGGGGCATGGCTGAAGAAAGAGGAGCCACTCACGGCGCTCTCCAGGGCGCGGCGCACGGCAGCGAGGTCGTGTTCATGGACCCGCAAGAGGGGCAATGGCAGCACCGTTCCCCTCAGCTCGGCCGCCGGCGGCATCTCCCCCTGCTGGGCGGTGTCGAACAGGTCTCGGCTGGGTGGTGCTTTCGCGGGCAAGGCCGGGGGTCTCCCATTGGCTCGAGCGGCTCTCCTGTAACCGCTCCAATCAACCTATTGTATCCCTGCGAGGGGATGGCTACAACGGATTGTGGCAGCGATCACCCTCTCCTCTTCCCACGCCTGGGCCGGAGAAGGCGGGGACCACCGCTCCAGATCGCAGATTTGTGACCGGGGTCTCAAAGCGACGCGGGGCCGGGACCGACACAGGGTGCGAGCAGGAGATTCTCTCCACGAGCAGGCCAACCAGACCATGAAGCGTGATCCCTCCAATCCCAAGGTCGTCCCCATTCCACCGGCGGGCAACGGTCCCCATGCCAGGAGCAGACGCATGATGACCGAGGTCCAGGAGCGCTCGTGCGCCCAGCTCAACGGCCTGCTCAAGAATATGCTGGACGATGCCGACGACACCCTCTTCAGCATGGCGGAAAAGGCGGAGAGCGAGCGCTCCCAGCAGATCTACTTTGCCGCCATGCGTGATCTGCGGGTCCGGCGTCGTCACCTGGAACGGGAGTTCGGCGAACGGATGACGGGGGCATTCGAGGCCTTCCAGGAGGGACGTGATCACGACGCGCCGACCTGCCCCGACACCCTCGCCAGTGGCGAGCTGAAGCTGGTCGAAGAGGAGGAGATGGAGGAGCAGGTGGCCAGCTACAACATGGCGGCCAAGGCGGAGCGGCGCAACGGCGAGGCGCTCTACCTGCTGGGCCGGCGGCTGGAATCGATCACCGGCCGGCAGAACCTCGATCGGGTGATCCATCCTCTCCATCCGGCCACCGTGGTGGAGGCGTTTCGCCACGCCCTGGACGACATCGAGGGATTGATCATCGATGTCCGGCTGGTGATCCTCAAGCTCTTCGAAAGGGGGGTCATGGATCGGCTCGAGGAACTCTACTCCGCCATCAACGACTTTCTCATCGCCGAAGGGGTGCTGCCGCGCATCGTGCTCACCGCTCCGCGCCAGCCGATCCTCAATCCGGTGGCCGGCACCGTCCCCGCCTCCCCCGAGCCCCCTGGCGGGGAGGCGGCGGGATACGCGCACCCCGGCGGCCCGGCGAACGCGACCGGTTCCCCTGGGGTCGCCATTCCATCGGCTGGCCTCCCCGCCGGCGGCACGATCCAGGTGGCCGGATTCCCGGTACCGCAAGGGGCCGGGGTGGTGGGCGCGCTCACCCACCTGCAGAGCGGCGTGGCCCAGGGAAGGCTGGAGATGGAGGGGCAGCCTCTCCACCTGGGGCAGCAGGTGCTGCACCTGCTCCAGGAGGTAAAGGGCCTCCAGGGAGGCGGCGCCGACGAGAGCGACCGTTCCGTCATCCATCTCGTCTCCCTCATCTTCGACTTCATTCTCGAGGACGAATCGGTACCCGATGCGGTCAAGGCGGTGCTCGCCAAGCTGCAGATCCCCTACCTCAAACTGGGGCTCATGGACGAGACCTTCCTTGCGAGCCGCAACCACCCGGCACGCCAGCTTCTCAACGAGATGGCGCACGCGGCGATCGGCATCGATGCCCCCGAGGCGATACGCCAGGACCCCCTCTTCCACCGCATCGAGGAGGTGGTGAACGCCATCCTCACCGGCTTCGACAACGACGTCTCCCTCTTCGCCCGCCTGCTGGGCGAGTTTGCCGAGTTCCGCGAACAGCAGGAGCAGCGCAACCGCAAGTTCGAGGAGCGCACCCGCAAGACCATCGAGGGGCGGGAACGGGTGCTGGTGGCGAAGATGCGCGCCGAGGCGTGGATCGATCAGTGGACGGCCCGCCCGGACACTCCCCCCTTCATCGCCCGCTTCCTGCGCGACCACTGGCAGCCGGCCATGCTGGTGACCATGCAGCGCCATGGCGAGCAGAGCCCCGAGTGGGCCAATCTGGTCAACACTGTCAACCATCTCATCTGGTCGCTGCAGCCGAAGGAGGACGCGGAACAGACCCGCCGCCTGGTGAAGATCCTGCCCGGCCTGCTGACCAACCTTCGCATCGGCATGGATCTGGCCTCCATGCATCCCCGTTCGATCCAGGAGTTCTTCCACGAGCTGGCCGAACGCCACCTGCGGGCGGTGAACGGCAGAATCGATGAACAGTGGCTGCGAGAATCGGCGAAGAAGGCCGGAGAGAAGGGCTTCTCGAGCCCCTCCCGTGCCCCCGAACTCCCGGAGCAGGAGGAGGTGACCTGCTCGCCTCCCCTTCTGGAGGAGGTGGTCGAGCCGCCAGCCCGGCCGGCGCCTTCGATGCCCGTGGAGGGGGCGGCCACCCCCTCCCGCGACCGTCAGCGGAGCGCCTCTTCCGCCGAGCTCGGGTGCGGTCGCTGGTTCGAACTGGATCTCTCCGAGGGTTCCCGGCGCGCCAAGCTCTCCTGGCGCTCCCCCGTCACCGGGAGCTGCCTCTTCGTGGACCTCAAGGGGAGCAAGGTGGCGACCCTGCGGGCGGAAGAGCTGGACGAGTTGTTGCGCCAGGGGAAGATCCGCCCCCTCGAGGCCGCCCCCCTCTTCGACCGGGCGGTGCGGGCCGCCTTCGAGCGCGAACGGACCGAGCGCGAGCCTCCCATCTGATCTCCCCTGCAACCCCTGATTGCCCCGCCTCGGCGGGGTTCTTTTTTGGCAGGCTGTTGAAAAACATCGTTTTTCGGTAGCCTGTCAGAAATTCCCTGGCCCTCCGCCGACCTGGCCGTTCAGGACTACTCGCGCCGGCTGCGGGGGTTGGGAAGCATCGAGGCGATGGCCCGGACCACCTCCTTCTCCAGACCGTCACACAGGCCGGAAATCCGCTCCTCGGGGAGGGCGAGCAGGCGCAGCGCCTCTTCGTCGGGGCCCTCGTGGGCCGGAGGCACATCTTCGACGAAGAGTCCCACGGCGGTGCGGTTGGCGAGGGCATCCGCCACATGAGTGATCGCCACCTCGAGGCGCGCCTTCTCCTCCGCATCCGGTTGATGGTGATGACGAATCGCCGCCTGATGGGTCTCGGAGAGGCGCCAGATACGAGCCAGTTCTCCCCCCAACTCGCCGTGATCGAAGCCCAGAATATCCCGCTCCAGAGAGGGAACCAGCGCCTCGTCGCCACCGGCAGCCAGCAGGATCTCGGTGGCCTGCTCGGGGAAACGGCTGTAGATCACCAGGCTGCCGATGTCGTGCAGCAGGCCGGCGATATAGAGTCTCTCGGGATGGAGTACCCGGCAGTGCCGCGCGAGCCGGCGCGCGATGACGCCGGCACAGACACCGTGTCTCCAGAAGGTGTCGGGGCGGACCACCCGGCTCGGCAGACGCTGGAACACCTTCGCCGCGGTCACCATGGTGGCCACATTGAAGAGCTCCCGCACGCCGAGAATGGTCACTGCCCGACTGATGGTCTCCACCCGTGCGGGAAGGTTGTAGAAGGCGCTGTTGACCACCCGCAGAAGCGCTGCGGCGAGGGAGGGGTCGCGACTCACCACCTCGGCCACCTCGGCACTGGAAGAGGTCGGGTCGTTGACCACCTCGTTGATGCGCAGCCAGACATCCGGTGGCGTGATCAGGGAGGAGACATCGGCGACCACCTCGTCCACGGTCGGGACTCGATCGGCGTTGGACATGTGCAACATTCCCATGGATCTGCTCGCTTCCAGTACAGTATGGACACTTTTTCGGCCACCACCATGAAATCCTTAACAGGTTGTTGAAAACCCCCGTTTTTCGACAACCTGTGTGCGGTACGGGGAAGTGCTGCCGCGTTTGATGACCGCGCGTCATCGAAAACGCGAGGGAGCGGGAATCCGCGTTTTCCGTTCCCGGGTCGGAAAAGAGCGGGGAGGAACCATTCCCACATCCCGTCAGGGGATCCCTTCCCCTCGCGGGAACGCTATACTTGCCCCTTTCCGGCGATCGTTCGCCACCTCGCAACGCCAGCCAAACCGGAGGAACTCATGAGCAGCGACCGGCCGACCCGCATCGAGCGCGACAGCATGGGAGAGGTGGAGGTCCCCGCCGACGCCCTCTACGGGGCCCAGACCCAGCGTGCCGTGGACAACTTCCGCATCAGCGGTGACACCATGCCGGTCGCCTTCCTGCGTACCCTCGGGCTGGTCAAGGCGTGCTGCGCGCGGGCCAACCGCCGGCTCGGCAAGCTGGACGAGGCGCTGGCCCGCGCCATCGAGGAGGCGGCGATGGAGATCGAGCGGGGAAACCATCTGCATCAGTTTCCGGTGGACCCCTTCCAGACCGGTTCCGGCACCAGTACCAACATGAACGCCAACGAGGTGATCGCGACACTGGCCAGCCGCCGCCTCGGTCGTCCCGTCCACCCCAACGATCACGTCAACCGCAGCCAGAGCAGCAACGACATCATCCCCACCACCCTTCACGTCTCGGCGGTCCTCGAGCTGCACACACTGTTGCTGCCGGCCCTCGATCACCTGGCGACAGTGATCGACGAGCGGGCGGCGGAACTCTCGGAGGTGGTGAAGACCGGCAGAACCCACCTGATGGACGCCATGCCCGTGACCATGGGACAGGAAC
>JALTLT010000222.1:0-12124 GCA_027001815.1 Gammaproteobacteria bacterium
GGTTACCGCAACATCTTCGGTCTCTACACCCTCGGCCGGACCTACATGGACCAGGTGCTCGATTTCGCCAAGCGGATGGGGCTGACGCGAGTGGCCCTGATCTACGCCGACGCGGCGTTTCCGAGAGACGTGGCAGAGGGCGTCAGGGAGACGAGCGCCCGGCTGGGCATGACCGTCGTCTACGAGAAATCGTACGGAAACTCCACCACCAACTTCTCCTCGTTGATCCGCGAGATGCGGTTCAGGAGGCCCGAGGTGGTGATCGGTGGTTCCTACCTTCCGGATTCGACGGCTTTCATGCGGCAGGCGAGAGAGCATCGTCTCTCCGCCGACATCTTCGCCTTCGCGGTGGGCCCCGGTCTGCCCGACTTCGGTCTCAATCTGGGAGAGGATGCCGAGGGCGTGATGGGCAACACCCAGTGGGAGGCAACCCTGAAATTGCCGGGTACCCGACGATTCGTGGAGCGCTATCGCCTGAAGTACGGCCACCCCCCCGGATACCATGCGGCGGGGGGGTATGGAGCGGGGCAGGTGCTGGAGGCCGCGGTGGGCAGGGCGGGCTCGCTGGGGCGCGAGGCGCTTCGCGAGGCGCTTGGAGCGCTGGATGTGGTCACGGTCTTCGGTCACTACCGGGTCGATGCCTGGGGGCGCCAGATCGGCAAACCGGGTTACACCGTACAGTGGCAGGACGGAGAACGCCGCGTCGTGTTGCCACCGGAGGTGGCGGTCGCTCCGGTGCGCTTCCCCTTCGTTCCATGGGATCAGCGTTAGCGGGCCGTCGTAATACGACGTTCTTCAACAGCCTGGTCCGCCTGTCGCATCGCTTCCTCCCCCGGGCGCATCCCCGCTCTCGTTCCGCCCCCTCCGTTCGTCCGTTGGCCGTTGCCTTTGCCGGGGGGAGTAGGGTAGGGTAAGGGAAAACCCGGAAAACGTGGGGTCGTCCATCCCGCAATGGCCTCTCCAGAGGCTTTCGACAGGCGAACGGCGGCCGATCGGGTTGAATGTCGATGTCGTGACCCGAGGTTCCGGCCCAATCTCGCCGGCCCGACGGCGCGGCCTCTGCCGGCAGGCCACGTCCTGTCCCGGAATCCCCCCGCAGGTACGAGGGGCGGGTGGCCGGGGAGCCTCTCCGAAGCATCTCGCAGAAGGTGTGCCGGGAGGGGACGAGACGGGCGTTTCCATATCTACCGTGGTCGCACTCCGAGGGTTCCCGGACTGCCAGTACACATGGATCTCATGTATCTCGAATGCGGGGGAGATATCGAAGCCGGGCGTGTCGGCGATTTTCTTTCCCGCCTGGCGTCTGCCGGCCAAGGCCGTGACGGGTACGGCACATGATCGGAGGCGGAAGAGAGAACTGGAAGGAGGAAGTTTGCAAAAAAGTGTTTCGCGTCATTTTACGCAAGCTTTATGTGGTTTAGAGTGACGCTTGACGGTTCCGAAAACATGGACGGGTGCGAGTTCCAGAGCTGGAGTGAGGGACCGGTCCATGGTGCGATGAATGAATAAATATTATAAAAAACAAACAGGTACAAGGGGTAATTCATGGAAGATATTGCGCATGCTCGCGGGTCTATCGGCAGACCCCGGTGGTGCCCTTGTATTCAATCAGGTGCGCTCGCTCCTCGCAGATCTGGAGACGGAGCAGCATCGGAGAGAAAAGTACTATCTCGCCCTGCTGGGTGTGGTAGTGGACGCTCTCGCCAGTTCCCTGCCCGCCGGCTCCACCGGACAGCTCGAGCTGCGGTTGCTGCTGCAGCGCCTCGCCCCGCCCCTCAGCGAATCCGATTTTCAGGCTCTCCGCTATCTTCTGGACCGCTGGCGGAAGGTTCAGGAGAGCCTTCCGGAGGCCCAGGTCGAGGCGCTTCGCGGGGTCATACGGCCGCTCCTGGAGGGGCTGGGTTTCGAACCGGCGGAGAGGGGGAATGCGCCGGAGGGGATGGATTACACCGGCGAGTTTTCGGTCGAGGCGGCGAGCGCGGTGATGGCCTCTTCGGCGGCTCTCGATGCTGCCACTCCGCCGGACTCGACGATCGATCAGGAGATCGATGAACTCGTCGCCTCCACCGAGCTTCCTCTCCCCTCTTCCACGGCCCGTGACGATTTCGGGGCCTTGCAGAAACAGATCAACGATGAACTCCAGCGCCTGATGCGCCAGCACCGGGAATTCGGTGTGATGCTGGAGGTGATGGATGCCAATCTCAGGGTCCTGGACACGCAGGAGGGAGTGGAGGAGGCGCGTCGGCTGATGCTGGACGAACTCGCCAAGCACATGGAGGAGCAGGAGGAGCTGGGCCGGGAGCTGGAACACACCGCCCGTGCCCTGGAGGCGATCAGCGAGGACAGTCGGCGTCTCAACGACGAACTCTATCGGGTGCGGCAGCTCAGCCTCACCGACGAACTGACCGGTCTGCCCAACCGCCGCGCCTTTCTGCGGCGTCTCGAGGACGAGGTCTCGCGGGTGGACCGCTACGGCTCACGGCTGGGGCTGGTGATCCTCGACCTCGATCACTTCAAGCGGATCAACGACATCTACGGTCATGCCGCCGGGGACCAGGTCCTGCGCCGCTTCTCCCGGGAGCTGGCGGCCCTGTTCCGCCACCATGACCTGGTCGCACGCTATGGCGGTGAAGAGTTTGCGGTCGTGATGCCCAACACCAGTCCGCAAGGAGCGGAGAATGCACTGGCGAAGATCCGCGAGCGGTGCCAGGAGATGGTCGTCGAATTCGACAACAAGGCGATCCGCATGCCCACCTTCTCCGCCGGAGTGGTGGAGTTCCATGCCGGAGAGAGCCTGGAGCAGCTTATCGCCCGCGCCGACGCAGCCCTCTACAAGGCGAAAGGGGCGGGACGCAACTGCATCATCGTGGGTGAGAGCCTCACCGCCTGATCCCTTTCGCGGATCTCCATTCAGATCATCGAATAGACCGCTCCGCCCGCCGCCACCGCGATCAGCAAGGTGAGGCCCACCGGTGCGAACAGGGGGCGTCCACCGATCCCCACTGCCAGTCCCGCTTTGACCCCCGTATTGACCACGCCGGCCAGCAGGATTGCCGCGGCTGCCAGGCTGGGGTCCAGTTGCTCCCGTGCCATGCGGGCCAGAGAGAGGGTGATGGCATCCACATCCGCGAGACCCGAGATGGCGGCGAGGAGGTAGATGCCATGTTCACCCAGCCATGCCTTCAACGCATGCGCCAGGAAGAGGATCAGGGCGAGAAAGAGGCCGAAGCGGATGGCGGGCCCCAGCTCGAGGGGTGACTGGTGTCGCGCCTCGTTGATCGTCTCTGGTGTGTCGCGCCCGCGAAAGGCCAGCCAGAAGGCTCCTGCGGCGCCACACAGGGTCATCGAGGTCAGCGGCCAGAGGAGAAGCCAGCCGAGTGAAGGATTGATGAGGAAGGCAAGCACCACAACCCGCATGAACATGGCGGTGGATGCGATGACGATACCGGCACTCACCACCGTCGGAGCCGCCAGATGCCGGTTGAGCCGGGCGAGATTGATGGTGGTGGCGGTAGAGGAGACCAGGCCGCCGAGCAACCCCGTCAGCAGGACACCGCCTCTCGGACCCGCCCACAGCATGGCCAGATAGCCGGTGTACTCGATGGCGGCGATGAGCACCACCATCCACCAGATCTCCCGCGGGTTGATCGCCTGCCATGGGCCGAAGCCCTGGTCCGGAAGGGCCGGAAGCACCACCACCGAGATCAGGAGCAGCTTGAGGCCTCCCCACAGCTCGGGGGCGTCGAGGGAGCGGAGCCAGCCGTGCAGGGTGGGTTTGAGGCCGAGCAGGGCGGTGACCACGACGGCGCCCGCCGCCGCCTCCACGTGGTACCCCTGGGCGCCGAGACTGGCGAGCAGAAAGGTGACGATGGCGGCCAGGCTGGTGGTGACACTGAGGTCCCCGGTACGGCGTGCGTCCTGCAGATAGGCCGCGGTGAACAGCGCGCCCACCGAGATCAGCGCGGCGACCAGCAGCCAGCTCCCGAGCCGATCGACGAGCAGAGAGGTGAGCCCGCCGGCGAGCCCCAGCAGGCCGAAGGTGCGGATCCCGGCAACGCGCTGCCCCTCGCGCTCGTCGCGTCGTCGCCACCCCCGTTCGGTGCCGATCAGCAGGCCGATGGCGAGGGCCAGGGTGAGATCCAGATAGTGTTCCAAGACGGCGTCTCCTCCGGGTCGCTCTTCTCCAGTATATCAATGCTCCTGTCCACCGCTTCCCGTGCCTCTCCTCTTCGACCCCGCTATACTGTCGCGAGCCGGGATGGATGCGTCTCCCTGCGCACCGTTCACGGTTCTCTTGTCTCCGATTCCCCGACCCCCCACCGGGAGTAACCATGCGAAATCTCGTTGCCATGTTGCTCGGCCTCGTTCTGCTGCTGCCGGCCCCCCCTCTCCGGGCCTCCGGCACCCTCACACCAGCCGACATGGAAGCGATGATGCGCACCATGGTGGCGATGATCCGCATGTGGAACACCCTGCAGGGTGGTGGCAGCAGCGACCTCTCCTGGGGTGGGTGGCCCGATGTGGCATGGGGTGGTGGTGGTTTCCCCTATGCGGCGTCTCTGCCGTGGAGCCGTGGCATGCCAGGAGGGATGACCCCCTGGGCGATGCCGCCCGGCGGGTGGCCTGGTGGGCCCTGGGGAGGTGGCGCACCTCGTGGCACCGGGGTTCCCCCGGGGACGCCCTATGCATCCCCCGTCTCACCGGCACGACTGAGAGGACTGTGGAGGGGGGAGGACGGCACCTGGCTCTACTTCGAGCGGGATCTGTTTGCTCTTCGGACACCCGCCGGCAACGAGACGCTGGGTCGTTTTGCCCTCGCTCCAGGGGTCCTCGTGCTGCGAGGGGTGACGGGAAGCAACCGCCGCCTCGCCCTGCGACTGACCGATGGCTACATGGAGTTGTGGGGAGAGGGGGGGCAGAGCCAGCGCTTTCTGCGGGTCTGGCCTCGCGCTTCCGGCGTGCCGGGAGGGGACGCCCCGGGCTGGAGGTGGTGAGAGAAGGGGAAACCGCATTTTCGTTCCCGGGTCGAAAGAGCACGCGGGAGGGCTTTTCCGACATCCGGTCAGTTCTCTCCGGCCAGGGAGGAGATGTGGAGTGCGGATACGAGAGAGGAGAGGGGACGAACCTCCTCGACCCGGGCCGCCATCGAGACCTCCTCCACCCGGTAGAGGATCCTGTCACCCGCCGAGAGGTCACAACCGGCCGGGACGAGAAGACAGCGGAGCTTCCGTTTCCCCAGGACCACGGCGCTGCAACTCGTTCCTCTCCCCACGATCCTCAATTGAGCCGCCCGGACGTTTCCCTCTAGCCGTTCCACCCCGATCCGCCAGTTTTCGCCATCGTGACGATACCAGCGGATCACCGATGCCTCGGCCTTCTCACCGCTCTCTTCGTTCTGCGTGACGAGGAGTTCTCCCACCACCGAAGGGGGGGCGTGAGGTCCGGTCGGCAAGGAAAACTGCTTGCCTCCATCGCTCTCGTCCACCAGTCGGAAGGGGAAGGGTGTGGAGGCGGGGTGTCCCGAGAGCCAGCGCGCGGCGGAAACGATGCCGATCGCTCCCGGCAGAGCGATGTCCCTCTCCTCTCGGCTCGCCCGACGGGGGGAGGTGGTCTCCACCCTCTCCAGGACCTCTGTGAGCAGACGGGCCTCCGTCGGTGTGTAGCCGGAAGAACCCCCGCGCAGCAGCTCCCGCAGGGCGCCTCCGGTGAGAGTGAGGTCGAGAAGGCGGAGCCGCTCCTCGGGACCGACGGGAATCCTCTCGTCCACGTGATGGGCCGCCCGGTCCGCCTCGAGATCGAGCAGGAAACGCGATCCCGGCGAGGGCGGTGATTGCCAGGGAAGGATCCGCGCCAATTCAGCCGCGGGAGAGAGAAGGTGGCGGAGAAGGTGTGTCTCCCGAGGTTCGAGCCGATAGGGATCGGCCAGCAGAAGGAGCTGCAGGCGGCAGAAGGCGTGACCGAGCGTGTCGAGGCGACCGCTGCCGACGGTCACCGGCGTGTTGGCGATGCCGAGCGTCTCCGCCGAAGCGTAGAGCTGGTTCATGCGCAGCAGTGTACCGACGGGAGGCGGTAGGTGGAGGGTGGCCGCGTAGAGCGCGGCTCGCCCCGTGTGGGAGAGGGCGAGGTAGAGTGCCGGGAGGAACATGGAGCGATAGGCCGGTACCCGATCCAGTTCTCGGGCAACCGTTGCGAAACCGCTTCCGAGACTGCCGCAAAGGGCAGGCAGGGCCTGCCATTGAGCGGGATCGAGCCGTTCCGAGGAGAGGGCGGCGTCGAACCGATGCAACAGATTCTCGCTCCTCCGGTCGAGCAGGGCGAAGGCGCGATAGCGCAACGGCAAGGGGAGACCGGGATGGTCGAGGCGTGTCGTCTCCGCGGTGAGGGTCTCGCACAGGGAACGGGGTGGCGCATCGGGCGGGAGCCGTTGGAGGCGACGCTGGAGACGGTGCAGATGGTCGGCGATCGCCGGTTCTTTCCAGCCGCCCTGTCTCCTCTCGGGATCGCGCTCTGCACCCATGCCCGTCACTCCATCCCCCGTCGTTCTGGCCGGTCCTGCTTCCCCTTCCGGGGTCGAAAATGCCCATGGAGGGGCTGCTCCAACGGCCTGCCGGGGAGGCCCGATTTCTCTCCGCGCGGGGCACCTCTCCCGTCAAGGGAGGACGCCCTTCCGGATCCCCTGGCAGGCTGTTGAAAAACTCCGTTTTTCAACAGCCTGTGCCGCGGTGCAGGGATGCACCGCCGTTTTCAATGACGAAAGATCATTGAAAACGTGAGGAAGCCGGAAATCGCATTTTCGGCTTCCGGCGTTGAAAAAGGCCAGGACGGCCTTTTTCAACATCCTGCTGGGGATCGAAAGGGGAGGGGCCCCGCAGAGGCCTCCATCTGTATCGGCTCGACAGGGAGCGCCCTTGATCCCGCCCTCCCGCCGCTGGTCGCCAGCGGAAGGGGAGGGCTTCAATTTCCCTTGACAGGCTGCTGAAAAACACCGTTTTCCGGCATCCGGCGTTGAAAAAGGCCAGGAGGGCCTTTTTCAACATCCTGTCAATTTTGCTCGGGATTGCTCTTCGGTTCCACCAGGTCGCCGCGGTGGATGCGGACATAGTCGGCCATGTAGCGGGGAATAGTGTAGGTCCAGCCGGTGACACGGGCATTGATGGCTTCGCTCTCCTCGCGGGGAGCGGGGGTCTTCTCGTCGGTGTTCCCGGTCTCGGCGGCCTCGTCCCCCTCCCTCTCGACCGCTGTGGCCTCGAGCTGGATGAGACTTCCGCTCCCTTCCCCTTCCGCGATCCAGGCGATGAGTTTCAGGCCCTCCCGCGTCTCGGCCTCCACCTTCACCGCCTTGTCGCGATCCAGCGGGCGCTCGTCGGCGCGGGCCACATCGTCGAGATCGAGGTGCTCGAAGAGCCGCGTCACCTGGCGCAGACGCCAGGGTGCCTTGATCTTCTCCTCCTCGCCCACCCCCTCCAGCTCCATGCCGGCTTCCTCCTTCTCGCCGCGCCGGAAGATCAGGGTCTCTCCGTCCGGATGGCGGACGACGATCCGGGCGAGACGCTCTCCCGCCACATCCACGATGCGCCTGTCGAGCCACTCCACCGGTTCGCCCTTCACCGGCAGGGCGGGTGCAGCCAGCCAGGCCCGGGAGGCCCCGGGAAGGCGGATGTAGACCTCCTCCTCGCCCAGCCGCCCGGCGGCGGAGCGGGTATTGCCGACGATCACATCGAGCAGGGCGTCGCCCTCCCTGTCGAGCAGGCGAAGCCGTGTGGAGTCACTGCCCTCGGCATCCGGATCTTCCACGCCCAGCTTGGCGAACCGCTCGGGATTGCCGGTACGTGGTTCGAGGGCGCGGAAGCGGGAGGCGGCCAGCAGCAGCTTGCGCAGCCGCTTGGGGTCGGCGCTGTAGCCTCCGCGGCTCTCGAGACCCCAGTGCCCCGAGTCGTCCCTCCGCAGCCGGAGCGTCTCGCCGGGACGGATCAGCTCGACGACGGCGGTGTCGTTGATCCGGCTGCCGAGGGGGGTGGCGAGCGCTTCGGGAGCCGCTTCCTCCTCTCCGACGGGAGGGGAGGAGGGGCGCAGCGCCACCAACAGCAGCAGGAGGAGAGTGACGATCAGCAGTCCAACAGGGGTTCGACGATTCATGGCACACCTCTCACTCGTGGACCGACCGGGCGGCGTGGCGCCGGTTGCGGCGGTAGAGCGCCACCGCCACGCCACCGATCCCGATCAGCAGCGGCAGGAGTACGATGTTGACGAACTCGATCCGCGCCTCCAGTGCCTCGATCTCCTTGCGGAGCTGGTGCTGGACCTCACGCAACTCCTTGCGGATGCGGATCTTCTCCTGCAGGAAGCCCTCGATCTCCGCCTTCTGTTCCTCGCTGAGGATGAGGGCATTCTTGCCGGGCTTCTGTTCCTGGAGGGCGGCGATCTTGCGCTCGGTCTCCTGGAGGCGCTGCTCGAGCTGCCGTTCCTTCTCGCGGAAGCGCAGCTCCGCTTCCTGCTGCAGCGCCTCGACGCGGGTGAAGGGACGACTCACCTTGCCCCGCGAGCGGACCGAGATGAGGTCGCTGCTGCCGGTCAGGTTGTCCAGGGCGTTGACCACGAAGGCGTCGTTGGAGGCCAGCGGCACGCCGATGCGGCTGCCGAGGAAGTTCTGCACCCGTACCCAGAAGCGATCGGCCAGCAGGTCGGTGTCGGCCACCACGATGATGTTGGCCTCCTGCTCGGCGCTGGCCAGGTGGGCGGGTCGCTCCTCCTTCGGTGCATCCCCTTCGGTCTCCTCGTTCTTCTCCCCTGCCGGCGGATTCTTCCCCTTCGGCGGACCGTCGGGAAAGGCGCTGGAGAATTGGCCGCGGACCCGTGCCGCCAGCACCAGGGGCTCTCCGCCGGGTCGGTAGCCGTCGAGAAGCTTGAGCGGATCGGCGAACAGGCCGAGCAGGGAGGTGGAGACCTCCATCGCCTGGTCGCTGGTGATCAGCAGGGGGGTGAAGTCGTTCTCCACCTCCCCCTTCCGCTTCAGCACACCGGCGCTGGCCACCACCATGCTCGGCAGCTCACCGGTCACCACGTCGTCACGGTTGAAGTTGTCGGCGGTGAGGTCGAGCCACACCGGATAGTCGATCACCATGGTGCGGCCATCCTTGTCGGTGGTACGCACCCGCTTGGCACCCTGCAGGTCGGCGGCCACCTTGCCCTTCTCCATCTCGATCCCCCACGCCTCAAGCAGTCTGGGCAGACCCGATTCCCGCTTGAGCTGGAGCGTCGCCATAGGGTTGCGGCTCTCCGGACCCTTGGGTGTCTCCACCTCCGACCAGGGGTCGACGAAGAGCAGCAGGTTACCGCCACGCATGACGAACTGGTCGATGGCGTAGCGGGTCCGCTCCGGCAGTTCGTCCGGCTTGGGATGGATCACCATCAGTACGTCGATCTCGCGGGGGATCTTCTCCAGGTCGAGATCGAGTCGCCGCAGGTCGAAGGTCTGCTGGATCTGTTCCGCCATCACCCAGGCGGGCTGGGGAGGCTGGGTGAAGTCTCCATGACCGCTGCCCAGGAAGGGGAGGGTGGAGATCACACCGACCACCTTCGCCTCCGGGTGGTCGAGGCGGTAGATGAGCTTGGTGAGGTCGTACTCCAGGAACGCTTCGCGGCTGGTCTGGAAAAAGGGGATCGTCGCCTGGTCGTCGGTGGAGTTGATGCCCACCAGGCCGAAATAGAAGGTGCGGGTCCCGTTGTCCATGGGCACGCCCTGGATGCCGTGGGCGACTGCCCGATCCTCCTCCTCGGAGAAGGGTTCCGGATCGATTACCTGCACCTTGAGCTTTCCGCCGGCCAGCCGGGCATACTCCTCCAGCATCTCCTGGACGCGCATGGCGTAGGTGCCGATCACCGGCAGCTCGTTGGCCAGCTTGCGCGACAGGTAGAGCTTGAGGGTGATCGGTTCGTCGATGGAGGCGAGGATGTTCCGGGTCCCCTGGGAGAGGGTGTAGAGCCGGTTCTCCGTCAGGTCGAAGCGGGTCTCGCGGAAGAGCTGATTGCCGAGGATGTTGACGACGATGAACAGCGCCGCCGCGATCGCCAGGGTCGAGGTGGTGAGGGTCTTCCTGTTCATGGCGCCTCCTCAGTCCGCCTTGCGCAGCTCGATCACCAGCACCGTGGCATAGAGCCAGAAGGCGATCAGCGATACGAAGTAGATGATGTCCCGGATGTCGATCACGCCCTTGCTGATGGCGTCGAAATGGCTCAGGAAGCTGAAGGAACGGATGGTGTCCACCAGCACCTGGGGGGCCCAGCCGGTGAAGAAGTTGAGCACCAGGGGGAAACCGGCCAGGACGAAGGCGAGACTGACCACGGCGGTGAGGACGAAGGCGATCACCTGGTTACGGGTGATCGCCGAGAAGCAGGATCCGATCGCCAGGAATCCACCCGCCATGAGCAGGCTGCCCAGGTAGGCGGAGAGGATCACGCCGTTGTCCGGTTCACCCAGATAGTTGACCGTGATCCAGATGGGGAAGGTGAGGAGCAGGGCGATGGCGGCGAACGCCCAGGCGGCGAGGAACTTGCCCAGTACCGCATCCGCCAGGGTGACGGGCTGGGTGAGCAGCAGTTCGATGGTGCCGCTCTTGCGCTCCTCGGCCCACAGCCGCATGGCCAGCGCCGGGATCAGCACCAGGTAGAGCCAGGGATGGTAGGTGAAGAAGCTGTGCAGATCCGCCTGCCCCCGCAGGAAGAAGTTGCCCAGGTGGAAGGTGAAGACCCCGCTGAGAAACAGGAAGATGACGATGAAGACGTAGGCGATTGGGGTGGTGAAATAGGCCCCCAGCTCACGTCTGAAGATCACCCCGATCTGTCTGGTCATGAATGCCTCTCCTCGAGAATCAGGAAAATCCAGAGCCGTCCCGGCGGGCGGGCGTCAGTGGTGTGTGGTGAGGGTGCGGAAGACGTCGTCCAGGCGGCCCTGTTCGACGTAGAGCTCCAGCGGCTCGATGGCGCGCTCCCGGAGCCAGGCGGTCACCTCGTCGAGGATCGGGCGCCCCTCGCGCGGCAGCAGACGGAGGGTGACGCCGCCAGTGTCGCCATCCTCTTCCCGCTCCACCCCTGCCACGTCCGGCAGTCCCTCGATTCCCGGGGCGTCTCTCCCCTCGGGAAGCCTCAGCACCACGGCGTTGTGGTAGCGGGAACGCGCCTCCAGCTCCCCGGGAGTGCCGTCCGCGACCACCCGGCCGTGGGCGATGATGATGGCGCGGTTGCAGACTGCATCCACCTCTTCGAGGATGTGGGTGGAGAGGATGATCACCTTCTCCTCCGCCATCTCGCGGATCAGGTTGCGCACCTCGTGCTTCTGGTTGGGATCGAGACCGTCCGTGGGTTCGTCGAGAATCAGCACCTGGGGATCGTGCAGGATTGCCTGCGCCAGTCCAACCCGGCGCTTGTAGCCCTTGGAGAGGGTGTCGATGGGCTGGTGGGCCACCTCCAGGAGATGGACTCGCTCCATCACCTCCGCCACCCGCCGGTCCCGCTCCGCCCCGCGGAATCCCCGGATCTCGGCGATGAAACGGAGAAATCCGGTGGGCGTCATGTCGGCGTAGCCGGGCGCCCCCTCGGGCAGGTAGCCCATGTGACGCTTGGCAGCGAGGGGGTTGCGGGTGATGTCGTCACCACAGACGACCGCCGTGCCATCGGTCGGGGTGAGGAAGCCGGTGACCATCTTCATGGTGGTGGACTTGCCGGCTCCGTTGGGGCCGAGGAAGCCGAGCACTTCCCCGCGCCCCACTTGGAAGGAGATGCCGTCCACAGCGGTGAACGGGCCGAACTGTTTGCGAAGGTTGTGGATCTCTACCTTTGTCTCCATGTCTCCAGGCTCTCGCGAGATCGTCTTGTTGTTGGAGGATGGCGCCTGCCTGGCGCCCGTTCGGCCGGTTTGACCGGTCGAAGCGTCCGGAGTTCCGGTCGCTTCGGGGTCATCTATACTATTATTAACCCGGCAACATACTATATCGCGTTCAGTCGTCGCCTGCCGCTTCGCGGCAAGGGGGAGTCGCACCGCTTTAACGGGATGTAGAAAAAGACCGTCCTGGCTTTTTCGACACCGGAAGCCGAAAATGCGATTTCCGGCTTCCTCACGTTTTCAATG
>JALTLT010000222.1:12224-15883 GCA_027001815.1 Gammaproteobacteria bacterium
GCACAGGCTACCGAAAAACCGTGTTTTTCAACAGCCTGCCAGACGGCGAGACGCCTTGGTGGCGGAGGGGTATCACGAAGCAGACGACAGACGAGGTGATGGATGTTGAGACAAGCGATTCGAATCGGACTTCTCGGGGTGGCAGTGCCTGTGATGGTCATGGCTGGACCGGTCGGGGCGCAGGCCGCGCAGGGCGAGGAGGGGGATGTTGCAGCATCCCCCTCCGCTCCGGCGGTCGTGCCGGCGCCGCAGCCGCCGGCATGGGGCGGCCCGCCGCCGGTCGAGGAGATGATCCGCCAGGCGGAGGCGCGTCAGAAGCAGATGGCCGAGTTCCACGAGCGCATGAAGGCCGAAGCGGAGAAGCGGCGCGAGTATCTGGAGGAGCATCACGAGGAGATGCTGAAACAGGCACTCGAGATGCAGGAGAAGATGGCCCGACGCCATGAGGAGATGAGGCGCAAGGCCGAGGAGAACATGGCCTTCCTGCGCGAACAGGAGGAGAAGCTGCGCGCCATGAACGAGGAGGAGAGGGCGCGCTGGTGGGAGCAGCATCGCGAGGAGATCGGGAAGCGGATGCGCGAGGCGATGCCCATGGGCCCTTCGATGGCCCAGGCACCGGATGGGGCGGCGGGCCCCTGGCGGGGATGGGGTTCCGGCATGGCGCCCGGACAGCCCACCCGCATGGTGGGGCCTGGGCCTGCAGGGGGCGGATCGTACATGCCCCAGGGCGTCCCCCCCGGTGGTGGATACGGTGCTGGCCGACCCCCCTACGGTCAGGCTCCCCATGGTTGGGGAATGGGGTCGGGAGGGACGACGCCCCCCGGTGGCTGGGCGCCCCGTGGCAGTGAGGGAGTGCCGGCCATGGGCTACGGGCCGCAGGCTGGAGCTGGGGGCCCCGGCGGCTACGGGAGCCCGGGCGGCATGGGTCACGGCCCGATGGGGCCTGGTGGTGGCTACGGGCCCGGCGAGTGGAGTGGGCCGCCTGCCGGCGGGGGGTATGCTCCCCAGCGAGGCATGATGGGCCCGGGCGGCTATGGTCCCCGGGGCGGTGCTGGTGGCTACGGGCCGCAAGGAGGCGGCATGGGTTACGGTCCGCAGGGCGGAGCCATCGGCCCCGGTGGTCAGGGTTATGCCCCACAGGGAGGCATGATGGGCGCTCCCGGCTATGGCCCGCAAGGGGGCATGCCGGGTTCCGGCATGGGATACGGCCCTGGCGGGATGACCGACTCCCCCTGGGCACCGCCCGGTAACTAGCAGGCCGTTGAGAAACACCGTTTTTCGGCAGCCTGTGCCGCGGTGCATGGATGCACCGCTGTTTTCAATGACAGCAAGTCATTGAAAACGCAAGGAAGCCGGAAATCGCATTTTCGGCTTCCGGTGTTGAAAAAGGCCAGGACGGCCTTTTTCAACATCCTGCTGGATTACCGCTGGCGGGAGGGCAAGCAAGGGACTCGCGCCACGCCGCCCCGCGGCGTGGTGGCGGATGCCCCGGGACGCTCCCGCGTCCCCGGGGGGGTGGCACCGGAGCCTGGGTGATGCGGGAGGGCCGCATACGCCTCCGCATGGGTTATAATGGCCCTTTTTCCGCAGCCTCACCGTTCTCCAGGACCCCCGACCCCATGTCAGCAGTCGCCAGCGAGGCGGCCAAGCGCCGCACCTTTGCCATCATCTCCCACCCGGATGCGGGCAAGACCACCCTCACCGAGAAACTGCTGCTGTTCGGTGGCGCCATCCAGCTCGCCGGCACCGTGAAGGGCCGCAAGGCGGCGCGCCACGCCACCTCCGACTGGATGGAGCTGGAGAAGGAGCGCGGCATCTCCGTCACCTCCTCGGTGATGCAGTTCCCCTACAAGGGGCGGACCGTCAACCTGCTCGACACCCCGGGACACGAGGACTTCTCCGAGGACACCTACCGCACCCTCACCGCCGTGGATTCCGCGCTGATGGTGATCGACTGCGCCAAGGGGGTCGAGGAGCGGACCATCAAGCTGATGGAGGTGTGCCGCCTGCGCGACACCCCCATCATGACCTTCATCAACAAGCTGGACCGGGAGGGCCGCGATCCCATCGACCTGATGGACGAGGTGGAGGAGGTGCTGGGCATCCGCTGCGCCCCGGTCACCTGGCCCATCGGCATGGGCAAACGGCTCAAGGGGGTCTACCATCTCTACGACGACAGCGTCCATCTCTTCAGTCCCAGCCACGGCGGCAGGGTCCAGGAGGGAGAGGTGATCCAGGGGCTGGACAATCCGCGCCTCGCGGAGGCCCTCGGCGACATGGCCGACGAGCTTCGCGACGAGATCGAGCTGGTGCAGGGAGCGAGCAACCCCTTCGACGTGGAGGCCTACCTGCGTGGGGAACTGACACCGGTCTTCTTCGGTTCGGCGATCAACAACTTCGGCGTGAAGGAGCTGCTCGACAGCTTCGTGGAGCATGCCCCCCCGCCCCGACCGCGGGAGACCGCCACCCGCGCCGTGGCGCCGGAGGAGGAGAAGTTCACCGGCTTCGTGTTCAAGATCCAGGCCAACATGGACCCGCAGCACCGGGACCGGCTCGCCTTCCTGCGGGTCTGCTCCGGTCACTTCCGCAAGGGGATGAAGCTGCACCATGTGCGCCTGGGCCGTGAGATCAAGGTCTCCAACGCGGTCACCTTCCTGGCCAGCGAGCGGGCCCACACCGAGGAGGCGTGGCCAGGGGACATCGTCGGCATCCACAACTATGGCACCATTCGAATCGGTGACACCTTCACCCAGGGAGAGGATCTCCATTTCACCGGCATCCCCAATTTCGCGCCGGAACTCTTCCGGCGGGCGGTCCTGAAAGACCCTCTCAGAATGAAGGCGTTGCAGAAGGGTCTTCAAGAGCTTTGTGAGGAAGGTGCTTCCCAGCTCTTCCGCCCGCTCGCCCGCAACGACCTGATCGTGGCGGCGGTGGGGGTACTGCAGTTCGATGTGGTGGCCTTCCGCCTCAAGCACGAGTACGGCGTGGAATGCAGCTTCGAGCCGGTCAACGTGACCACCGCCCGCTGGGTGACCGCGGAGGAGCCGAAGGCGCTGGAGAGGTTCCGCGCCAGGGCCCAGGAGAATCTGGCGCTGGACAACGGTGGGTGCCTCGCTTACCTGGCGCCGACCCGGGTCAACCTGGAACTGGCCATGGAACGCTTTCCCGAGATCCGCTTCCACGCCACGCGGGAGCACAGTACCGCGGAGTGATTCACCGGGAGCGCCGGACGCCGTCCGGCAATCGCCACGGCGGTGCCAACCGATGTGCCTTCACATGCCGCCGGTGGCGGCATTGGCGAGTACGACCCGGTGCTCCGTCGTGGCACAGATCCGGATGCTCCAGACCCGAAGTGGCCCAGCCCCGCGCCGAAGCGAGGAACCCGGATGGAAGAAGAGAGAAGGAAGGCCCGCCGCATCCACATCACCCGCGAACAATGGGCCTGGGCCCTCTACGACTGGGGCAACTCCGCCTTCGCCACGGTGGTGATGGCCGGTTTCTATCCACTCTTCTTCAAACAGTACTGGGCGGTCGGCATGGCGGTCACCGAGAGTACCTTCTGGCTCGGTGCCGGCAACGCGGTCGCCGCCGTTCTGGTGGTGGCGGGTGCCCCGGTGCTGGGTGCCATGGCCGACCAGGGGGGAGGCCGCAAACGCTAC
>JALTLT010000223.1 GCA_027001815.1 Gammaproteobacteria bacterium
CGAGGGATGGGGCGTCGATCTGGGCCTTGCCGACTGCTCCTTCGAGGAGGAACTCCTCGGCCAGCAGCGCCAGGAAGGCCAGTGTCACTTCGTCGGCGACTACTGCGCCGAAGAGACGATCTTCGGCATCTGCGTCCGCGAGAAACAGAGCCACTGCTGCTTCTCCTCCAAGCTCTCGCGCATCATCGCCGAAGAGGGAAGAGAACAGCTCGGCCGGGGCTGGGGCACACCGGAGCAGCCCGACTGCTCCGGCTTCGACGTGGAGACCGAGCTGCCGCTGCTCGACTTCTCCGCCATGGATCTCTCGGAGTTCTACGAGGACGTGCTGGCCGACACCCCCCTGGTGGACCCCGACGAGGCCCAGCAAAGCCTCGAGGAGAGCCTCCAGCAGGGCAACCCGGAAGGAGGTGGACCGTGACCCGCCGTATCCTCCACGCCGGCGCGGTCGCGCTGCTCTTCGCAGCGATCTGGAGCGTGCCCGCACCCTCGGCCGCGCTGGAGTATTACGAGAGCCACGAGCAGGGGTGGTTCTGGTACCAGGATCCACCGCCGGAACCGGAACCCCCGGAGAAGGAAGAGGACGGGCAGGAGAAGCCGCCCGCGGCGCCGGGCCCGGCCGACCCGTCGGACCCCCTCGTCCAGCTCGAGGCGATCCAGCAGGAGATCGAGCGCCTGCAGGCCGAGGCGGTGCTCAACCCCAGCGAGGAGACCCTGCTGGAGTTCCTGCGCGCCAACCTCTGGCAGATACGCCAAGGCAAGATCTTCGCCGATGTCGCACGCCGCGTGATCTGGGCAAACCCCGATCTGGACACCTCGATCCAGTACCCCACCATGCAAGTGGCCACCCACATCTGGCACGACCAGCGTAACGAGCGGCGCGAACAGACGGTCCGGAAACTGGCCCGCACCCACGGGCTGTTCTTCTTCTTCCGCTCCGACTGCCCCTACTGCCACCGGTTCGCGCCGATCCTGGCCCGCATCCAGGCCAGGTACGGCATCGAGGTGCTTCCCATCTCCCTCGACGGCGGCGCCCTGCCGGATTACCCCGCGCCACGGCGCGACAACGGCCTCTCGGCACGCCTCGGAGTGACCACCGTGCCCAGCCTGTTCCTGGTGGAACCCACCTCGGGCGACGTGATCCCCATCGGCGCAGGCCTGCTCAGCGAACATGATGTGATCGACCGCATCTTCGTGCTCACGCAAACACAACCCGGCGAGATGTACCGATGATGTCCATGATGAAACACTTCACCACTCCCGCCTCCCTGCTGCCGGGCATCGCTCTCGGCCTTCTCCTCGGCCTGGCCACCTCGGCCCGCGCCGACCTGGCCTCCGACATGGATGCCTTCTTCGATTCGGCGGGTCTCTTCACCAACGTCACCGGCGCAGGCGCCTACGAGGGCCAGTCCGCCGGCTACTACACCGGCGGATCCATCTACGCCCGTGCGCCGTCGCGCAACATCAACTTCCTCTCCGTACAGGCACCCTCGCTCCGCGCCGGCTGCGGCGGCATCGATCTCTTCGCCGGAGGATTCGGGTTCGTGAACTCCGACCAGATCGTGGAGTTCATGGAGTCCCTGGGCGCCAACGCCCTGGGACTGCTGTTCCAGATCGGACTCTCGACCCTCTCACCAAAACTCGCCAGCCTGATCCAGTATTTCCAGGATCAGGCCGCCAAGATCAACCAGTGGGGAATGAACTCCTGTGAGGCGGCCAGCACCCTCCTGGCCGGCGTCCTCCCCCAAACCGAAACCACATCACAGGTGCTCTGCGCCAATATCGGCACCAGCATGGGCCAGTTCAGCAGCTACCCCGAATCACGGCAGAATTGCAATGCGGAAGGAAACACCAACAGCACCCTCCAGAACAGCCCCGAAAACACCAAGGACCAGATCCCCCAGGGCAACCTCGCATGGAAGGCGCTCATGAAACTCGACGTGACCGCCAACGACCACGATCTCGCGCAGATGATGATGACACTCACCGGCACCGTCGTCGTGCCGCCAAAGAACGACAACGAAACGCGCGAGGCGGTCCCTTATCGCCCCATCCCCATCGATGAGAACCTGATCGACGTCTTTCTCCATGGCGGCACCCTGAAGATGTACTACGAATGCAGGGACGGCTACGCCTCCGACCAGTGCCTCGACATCGAAAAGAAAACGAACTACACCATCGCCGCGAACAACGGCTTCGCAAACAAGGTCCTCAACGAACTCCAGGACATCCTCGACAAAATCGAAAGAGACCAGCTCGGCCAAAACACCGACCTCACGAACGACCAGAAGGCCCTCCTCGAGAACACCAGCATCCCGGTGTTCAAGGCGCTCTCCGTCTACACGGGCTACAACGCTGGTCTCGCCCAGGAGATCCTGCCGAAATACGCCAGGGCCATCGCCATCGAAATCCTGTTCAGATACATCGACTCCTCCATCAGCGCCGTGGCGAACGAGGTGAAAATGCTCAGCGGCCCGTCGGAGGGGCTGGTGAATCAATACCTGGAGGATCTGCGCGACCGCCGCCTCCGAATCCGAAGGCTCACCGACAGGATCCATGACAGAACCCTCACCGCCATCCAGATGCAACGGGAGATCATGACCGTCGAGCGCGCCATCATCTCCGGTCTCTCCACAGGGGTGGCCCAGTCCTACAACTGGGCCAAGGGCATCCGCTGAGACACGACCATGCAGACCTGGGAGATCTTCACCTACGGCAACGGAGAGTTCCTCTCCATCATCTTCAACGGCGTCGTCGCCGTCATGGGCGACGGCGCCTTCGGAAGCCTCATCCGCCTCGCCGGCGTGGCGGGCATCCTGTTCATCATCTTCCGCGCCGCGTTCCTCTCGGCCGGGAAGGCCGACTGGGGGTGGTTCTTCCTCTACATCACACTCTACGGCGCACTGTTCGTGCCCAAGGTAAACGTCACCATCGTAGACCGCATCGTCCCAGACAACACCCGCACCATCGCCAATGTGCCCATCGGGCTCGGCGCCACCGCCTCGATCCTCAACCAGATCGGCGACTGGCTGACCCGCGCCGCCGAAACGGTCTACACCCCTCCGCCCACGCTCCAGTACAAGTACAACGGCGTGGTCTTCGGCGCGCGGCTGCTGGAAGCCGCCGGCCAATGGGAGATCACCAACCCCGACTTCCTCGAGAACATCCAGGAGTTCACGCGCCAGTGCGTCTTCTACGACCTGCTACTGCGCCACTACACCTGGCGGGAACTCAGCGAGGCCGAAGATGCCTGGAATTACATCAAGACCCACACCTCGCAACTCCGGACCTTCAAGTTCCGCTGCTACACCCCACCCTTCAAAAACCCGAGCGATCTCGACCCCGCCTGCATCAGTGACCAGACCATCCTCTACCCCGAGTGCCGTAACGGCGCAGGGGGCGTGCTCGAGAAAGCCTGGGATTTTGAGATCCAACGCGCCTCGAAAATCTTCGGATCGCGCCTCAGACCACATATGAGCAACCAACTGCTCGCCAGCCAGGCACTGCTCACCGACCTCCCCGTCGGCTATGACTACCTGGCCAACGTCACCAAGTCGGGTGCGGACATCATGCGCGCCAACATGTTCGCAAACGCCATGCGCCGATCGCTCACCAACGCCGCGGCAAACGCGGACGCGGCCGCCGCCGTACAGGACATGGCCACCACCCAGGCCGAAATGCAGCAGCGCTCCACCTACCAGATCCTCGGCTCGCTCATGGGCAAGTACCTGCCCCTGATCCGCAACATCTACGAGGGCCTGCTCTACGGCATCTTCCCGATCGTCTTCCTCCTGATGCTGCTACCCATGGGCATGCGCATCGCCGGCGGCTACCTCAAGCACCTGGTGTGGCTCCAGCTCTGGCCGCCCCTCTACGCCATCCTCAACCTCCTCATGACCCTCGACCAGCAGTCCAGATCGATCGCCGCGTCCAAGCTCGAAATCGGCACCAACGTCCTGAGCCTCGCCACCCACAGCGGGCTGGCCCAGGTGGCCACCGATACCGCCATCCTCGCCGGCTACATGACCGCCAGCGTGCCGCTCATCGCCTACGGCCTGGTCAGCGGCGGGCAGATGGCGCTCACCCAGCTCGCCGCACAGATCGGCGCCGTGGCCCAGGCCTCCGCCGGCCGCGCCTCCTCCACCGCAACCGCCGGCAACCTGCAACTCGGCACCTACTCGGTCGAAAACACCGGCATGTTCCAGAACACCACCTCCCCCACCACCAACGCCGGGGGGTTCACCGTGTTCGATATGACCACCGGAGCAACCCACCGCGGCGCCATGGGGTCACCCCACATGGCATCCACCGCGATGACTTCATCCGTCGGCTGGAACATCGACGTGTCGCGCTCCCACCAGATCGCCCACGACACCCAGTACACCCAGCTCGAGCAGGCCCAGCAGAAATACGCCGTGGGCTACGTCGAAAGCACCGCGGCCGCACTCGACGAGGGA
>JALTLT010000224.1 GCA_027001815.1 Gammaproteobacteria bacterium
TCGCCGCGGCCGCTCTGCTCGCCGCGCTGGGCTCCGCGCCCCTGCAGGCCTCGGAGATCCGGGTCATCGGCCAGACCTGGCCGGTGGCCGAACCCGACGTGATCGAGTGGATGAAGGCGAAGATGGCCGAGTCCCTCACCCCCGAGGTGATGGCGTCCCTGCGCGAGGAACAGACGGCGGCCTTCCGCGCCTACCTCGAGCACCCGCCCTCCGTGGAGGGGGTGACGCGCACCTCCACGCCCGGGCTGCGCTGGTTCGACCCCTCCATCGTGCTCGAGCACGATGTGCTCGACCACGAGGGCCGGGTCCTCTGGCCCGCCGGCACCCGCTACAACCCCCTCGACTACCGCCGGCTCTCGCGCGAGCTGCTGTTCGTCGACGCCGGCGACAAGGACCAGGTGGAGTGGCTCGAGACCCGGCTGGCCAGCCACGGCAACGCCCTGGTGATCCTCGTGGGCGGCTCGCCCCGGGCGATGATGGAGCGCTTCCAGCGCTACGTGGCCTTCGACCAGAAGGGCCAGCTGGTGGCCCGCCTCGGTATCCGCCAGGTGCCGGCCATCGTCTCCCAGGAGCGCAACCTGCTCCGCATCGAGGAGGTGCGGCCGTGAGGATCCCGCGCCAGGCGCCCGCCGCCCTCCTCCTCTGGGCCGCCACGGCGATGCCGGCCCAGGCGGAACCCTGCAACGGCCGGTTCCTCAACCCCATCACCGACATCTGCTGGGAGTGCATCCTCCCCTTCGAGATCGTCTCCCCCTACGCCTGCCTCTGCCCGGCGCCCTGGCCGGTCCTCGTCCGCCTCGGCATCGTCTTCCAGTTCTGGGAGCCGGTCTGGCTGGTGGACGTGACCCGGGAACCCTACTGCTTCGTCAACATGGACTTCGGCATCGACTTCGGGCTGTTCGCGCCCGAAGGCACGATCCAGGACGCACGCGACACCAAGAACCCGTCCGCCTTCTATCAACTCCATATCTACGAAAACTTCTTCTGGTCCGCCTCCCTGGGCCTCACGGTGGACGCGGCCTGCAAGCTCATGTACTCGGGCGGTCCCAACTACTCCGTGGAGTGGTTCACCGAACTGGATCCCCTCTGGATGGACGACGAGCTGGCGTTCATCCTGGCGCCGGAGTCGGCGCTGTTCGCCAATCCCGTCGCCCAGACCGCCTGCGCGGCCGACTGCGCGGCCGCCACCGTCGGCGACCCCATCGACACCCTCTTCTGGTGCGCCGGCTGCCAGGGCAGCCTCTACCCCATGGGGGGCAACGCCGACGACCACACCGGCGGCGTCATGGCCTCCACCCTGCTCACCGAGCGCCTGGTGGCCAAGATGCACCGCCAGCTGATCGCCTGGGACACCACCTCGGATCACTGCGGCAACGAACCGGGGCCGCTCATCAAGAAATCCCAGTACCGCCTGCAGATCACCTATCCCATCCCCGCCACGGTGGACGGCTGCCCCGCCTTCGGCGCATCCGAGGTGCCCCGCGCCGCAGGGCAGGAGATCCCCTACAAGGGGGAGGACTTCGGCTACCTGGTATGGAGACAGCGGAAATGCTGCGTGTCCTATTGAGTCTCAAACCCCGGAAAGGCGGGGCGCGGGTCCACACTCCGCTGAACCGTCAGCGGATCCGATGGGCCTTCCTGGTCATCCTTGCGCTTCCGCAGGCAGTCCCGGCACAGCACGAGGGGATCGAAAACCACCGCCAGGAGACGGCACGCATCCTGGAACAGGCCACCACACCGGCAGGTTCACCGTCTACAGGTTCCGGTCCGCCGCCCGCAGGGCCTGGTCTGCCGCCCGCAGGGCCTGGTCTGCCGCCCGCAGGGCCTGGTCTGCCGGCCGCAGGCCACCAGGAGATCCTCCGCGCACTCCAGGGCGCCCGGCAGGGCATCCCCCAGGCGCGCGCCCAAGGCCGCTCCGCCATCCGCGAGGCGATGGCCATCCAGCGCGCCATGGCGGGCCGCCAGGGGACCGGCCGGGTGCCGCCGATCACCTCCCTCGAGGGCGGTCGCTCTCCCCGCATGGAACATCTCGTCGTCTTCGTCTCGGGCTCCATCCCCGAGCCCTCCCTGCAGGCGCTGTTCGAACAGGCGGCCGACGCCGGCGCCCTGGTGGTCTTCCGGGGCGTGCAGGGCAACACCTTCCTGGAGATGGCGTCGTGGCTGGAGGGGCTGTTCGAGGGCAGGGCGCCGGAGACGCTGCCCCGCATGGTGATCGACCCCCGCCTCTTCAAGCGCTTCGGCATCGAGGCGGTGCCAGCCTTCGCCCTCTCGGGGGATGGCATCTGCACCGGGCCGGAAGGCACCTGCCAGGGCGAATCGGGCCGCGACACCGCCCTGGTCGCCGGCAACGTCACCCTCGATTACGCCCTGAGAGCCCTGACCCACGGCCGCCCCGACCTCGAATCGCAAGCCGAGGCCTTCCTGGCCCGCCTGGAGGACGATCATGGCTAAGGCATGGCTTGGTATTCTCGCCATGGCGATCGCGCCTCTCGCGGCCGCTCAGACAGAAGCCGAAATCCAGGCCATGATCGAGCGCGGGCAAAACTTCGGCGGCGCACACCAGCCCAACCCCGGCGACTACTCGGCCGAGGAGGACGTGCCCGGCTTCGAGACCGACAATCCTCCAGAGGCCCGGTACTACGACCAACCGCAGGCCCTCGACGAAGCGGCGGCACAGGCCGCCTCGGAGTGCGCGGGATGCAACACGGTACGCGAGAACATCCAGCAGGGTCCCGTCTTCATCTTCGACCCCGAAACCGACCCCATGCTCACCAACGCCGCCGCCATCTCCGATGCCGCCACCGAAACCGGCCTGACGGGCCAGTACGGGGACTGCCAGGTGGCGGTGAACCACGTCGGGCCGGAGACCTACGAGACCTGCTCCGCTTCACGCTCCCCCGTCATCGAGACCTGCACCAAGACCCTCACGGTGGAGATCGTGCGATCCGGGGCATCCTGCACGGAGGGGGAGACGATCGCTCTCGCCACCGCGAATCGGACGGACAAGGCCGGTGACGCAGAGGCCTTCGCCACGGTGGAGGTGATCTGCCCGAGCGCCGCCGACCTCGAGGCGAACCCCGACCAGGTGGAAGCACGAGTCGAGATGCTCGGCGACCTCGGCACCTGCCTGCAGTCCGACCTGGTGCTGCCGCTCGACCTGAATCCCCACGAGAAGAGATCGTGGACCCGGGACCTGCAACCCAGGTGGCCCGCTCCCTGGTGGTCTTCCCAATGCAAGGCCGGATCGGCCGATGAGTCCGGTGGCTGCGACCCGGACACCGGGCTGTGCAGCTATGAGATCCGCTTCTTCTCCAACCACTGGTACACCCTCGCCGGCATCCCACCGGTGGAGCACGGGTTTGCTCTGGTGCTCAGGCTCTCGTTCGACCGGCCCCGACCCGGTTACCGGGAGGAGGATCACTGGAACGGCGACTGCGAGGAATTGGAGGCGAGGGCGCAATGACGAACGGTTGCCGAACTCCGATCGCCTGGACGGTGGTCCCTCAAGCCACGGAGATCAGCGCCTCTGGATGCTCGATGGCGATACGGCACAACACCCTGACGCTGCCAGGCACCCTGGACCGACCCTGTTCCCAATCGCGCAACGTGGCCACCGGCGTATCGATCAGTTTGGCGAACCGCGCCTGCGACAAATCCAGCGCCCGGCGCGCCTCGATCAACAGCAGCTGCTCCTCCGTATACTCGCGGCCGAACTCACCCTGCACCATCTCTCGCAGCGAATCCCGGAGCCCTTCGATCGTCTCTCCGGCATCGGCCTCGATGGCCTTGGCCACCTTTTCAATGTCCATCTCATCGCACCTCATCGATCTCTTTGGGCGTCATGTTCCCACGGTCGGCTTTTCTGTAGATCGCCACAAGGCACAAGCGATCAGAGTCCAACCGAAAATAGATCACTCGGACACCACCTCGCTTGCCGTTGCCACCCACCGACCAACGCACCTTGCGCGCCCCATCCGCGCCCGGGATTACATCACCAATATCCGGGTGAGCGGCGATAAAGCTGATGAAGTCGAGGCGCTCCTCTTCACTCCAGATCCTGTCCGCCTGTCTGCGAAAAGTGGCGGTCTCGACAACCGTTTTCATAGGAACCAGTATACGGGTATCCCGTACCTCGTCAACCAGTCAGAACTCAACGGGGAGGCGAGGGCGCAATGAACGGCTACCGCTTTCTCCTCATCGCGCTCTCCCTCCCGGTCGCCTCCTGGGCAGCCGAGTGCCAGTTCCTGGAGACCGTCTGCCTCGAAGGCCCCGAGACCCGCATCATCGACGGCGAACCGGTCTACCGCACCTGCTGGAAGCAGGAGGACCGCTACGCCTGCGAGGGCATCGAACTCATCGAGGAGGCCCGCTGCCAGGCGCTGCGCGACCAGGGCTGCTGGCAGACCGATTCAAAATGCCTGCAGGTGGACCCGGATACCGGGCTCTGC
>JALTLT010000225.1 GCA_027001815.1 Gammaproteobacteria bacterium
AAAATGCGATTTCCGGCTTCCTCACGTTTTCAATGATCTTTCGTCATTGAAAACGGCGGTGCATCCCTGCACCGCGGCACAGGCTGCAGAAAAACGGAGTTTTTCAACAGCCTGCTAAGGCCGGGTCGCCGCTCCCGGGCCGTACGCCCGGGGGCGGCATCACCCCTCCCAGTGGAGGATCACCTTGCCGCTGCGGCCCGATGCCATCACCTCGAAGGCCTCCTGGAAGTCGTCCACCGGGAAGTGGTGGGTGATCACCGGTGAGAGATCGAGGCCCGACTGTAGCAGACTGCGCATCTTGTACCAGGTCTCGAACATCTCCCGGCCGTAGATCCCCTTGAGGAACAGCCCCTTGAAGATGATCTCGTTGAGATCGAGCGGCACCGGTTCGGGGGGGATGCCGAGCAGGGCGATGCGCCCGCCGTGGATCATGTGGCGCAGCATGTCGGTGAGTGCCCGGGCGTTGCCCGACATCTCCAGTCCCACGTCGAATCCCTCCTCCATGCCCAGTGAATCCATGGCCCCTTCGATGGAACCTTCGCGTACGTCGATGGCGAGCGTCGCCCCCATGCGTCGCGCCAGGTCGAGACGGTAGGGGTTGATATCGGTGACGACGATGTGTCGGGCGCCGGCGTGGCGTGCCACCGCGCAGGCCATGGCGCCGATGGGGCCGGCACCGGTGATCAGCACGTCCTCTCCCACCAGGTCGAAGGAGAGGGCGGTATGCACCGCATTGCCGAAGGGATCGAGGATCGCGGCGGTGTCGTCGTCGATGCGATCCGGCAGATGGAAGGCGTTGAAGGCGGGCAGCCGAAGATATTCGGCGAAGCAGCCAGGAAGGTTGACGCCGATACCCCGAGTGTCGCGGCAGAGGTGGCGCTTGCCTGCCCGGCACTGGCGGCACACTCCGCAGGTGACGTGCCCCTCCCCGGAGACCCGGTCGCCGATCTGGAAGCCGGTCACCTCGGAGCCCATCGCCACCACCTCGCCTGCGAACTCGTGGCCGATGGCCATCGGTACGGGAATGGTGCGCCGGGCCCATGGGTCCCACTGGTAGATGTGGATGTCGGTTCCGCAGATGGCGGTGCGCCGGATCCGGATCAGCAGATCGTTGTGGCCGATCTCCGGCTCGGGGATCTCCTCCATCCAGATACCCGGTTCCGCCCGGCTCTTCACCAGCGCCTTCACGAGATCACCCCCAGTTCGCGTCCTGCCTGGGCGAAGGCATCCAGTGCCTGTTCCAGCGCCTCGCGGGTCAGGGCCGCCGACATCTGGGTGCGGATGCGTGCCTTGCCCTGCGGTACCACGGGGTAGGCGAAACCCACCACGTAGACCCCCAGCTCCAGCAGGCGGGCCGCCATGCGCCCGGCGAGTACCGCATCGCCCAGCATCACCGGGATGATGGGGTGTTCACCGGGCAGCAGGGTGAAACCGAGTCGTTCGAGGCCGGCGCGGAAGAAGCGCGCGTTGTCGAACAGCCGGTCGCGAAGTTCCGGTCGTTCCTCCAGCAGGTCGAGTACCCGCAGGGAGGTGGCGGCGATCACCGGCGCCAGGGTATTGGAGAAGAGGTACGGGCGGGAGCGCTGGCGCAGCAAGGCGACGATCTCCCTCCGCCCGGAGGTGTAGCCGCCGGAGGCGCCCCCCAGCGCCTTGCCCAGGGTGCCGGTGACGATGTCCACCCGATCCCGCACGCCGAAGTGCTCCGGCGTGCCGGCGCCCCCCGGACCCATGAAACCGACCGCGTGGGAGTCGTCCACCATCACCAGTGCCCGATGGCGTTCCGCCAGGTCGCAGATCTCGGGAAGGGGGGCGAGGCTGCCGTCCATGGAGAAGACACCGTCGGTGGCGATGAGGCGGAAACGGGCGTCGGCCGCCTCCTTCAGGCAACGCTCCAGGTCGGCCATGTCGGCGTTGTGGTAACGGAAGCGCCGGGCCTTGCAGAGCCGCACCCCGTCGATGATCGAGGCATGGTTGAGTTCGTCGCTGATGATGGCGTCCTCGGCGCCCAGCAGGGTCTCGAAGAGACCGGTATTGGCGTCGAAACAGGAGCTGTAGAGGAGGGTCGCCTCGGTCCCGAGGAAACGGCTGATCGCCTCCTCCAGGCGGGTATGGATGGTCTGGGTGCCGCAGATGAAACGCACCGAGGAGAGGCCGTAGCCGTACTCGTCCAGGGCGTGGCGGGCGGCGGCCACCAGCTCCGGATCATTGGCCAGCCCCAGGTAGTTGTTGGCACAGAGGTTGATTACCTCGCGGCCGTCCGCGAGGCGGATGCTGCCTCCCTGGGGGGAGGCGATCACCCGCTCCTCCTTGTAGAGACCGCGCGCCTTCAGCGCCTCGGTCTCTCGTGCCAGGTGTTGCAGAAATCGGGAATCCATGAGGGTCGCTTCTCCGCTGTGGATAGAGGAAAGGAGAAGGGCGGGGTGTCCCCCGCCCGTGATGTCTCCAAGATAGGTCACGGGGAGGCCGTCCGCCACTCGCCCGGCGATTGCACCGAGGCGGCGTCGTGGATCGGGATTCGATCCATCTGTTTCACGGCTCGCGGGGCAACCGGGGGCCACGGAGCCGGGGGCCGGTCCGCGCCTGTCCGGATCCGGGCCGAACCCGGCCGCCCATCCCAACGATCCTCCCCGTACCATGGCCTTGCAGCCTGTCGGATCTTGGAAGGCGGCGGGTTCGGGTGCCATCCGCGGGGCCCCGAGAGGTGGCGGGCGGGTCAGGCAGGATAGATGGCGCCCAGCACCCGTGGGCCGGCGGCACCGGTCACCTCCGGCAGGTTGCCGGGCAGCCCCTGGAGGGTGCGGTGGGCGAGCCAGGCGAAGGCGGCCGCCTCCACCCAGTCGGGGTCGAGACCATATTCGGCGGTGGAGTGGATCGGCAGCGGAGCCAGGCGTCGTTCGAGCGCCTCCATCAGCGCCCGGTTGTGGAGACCGCCGCCGCACACCAGCAGGCGTTGGCACGCCGGTGCATGCCGCGCCAGGGCTTGGGCGATGCTCTCCACGGTGAGGGCGAGCAGGGTTGCCTGGACCGTCTGCGGTGCCTCACCGCGCAGACGACGTTCGAGCCACCCCGGCGAGAAGTGATCGGGGCCGGTGCTGCGGGGTGGCGATGTGGCGAACCACGGTTCCGCCAGCAGCCGCTCCAGCAGGGGGGCGGACGGCTCGCCACCGGCCGCCCAGGCTCCGTCCCGATCCATGGGGGCGTGCAGATGGCGTCTCGCCCAGGCGTCCAGGAGACAGTTGGCGGGACCGGTGTCGAAGCCGGTCACGGCGCCTCGCGGCGGGAGCAGGGTGAGGTTCCCGATGCCGCCCAGGTTGAGCACCGCCCGCTCCTCGCGGCTGTCGTGGAAGAGGGCGGCGTGGAAGGCGGGCACCAGCGGTGCCCCCTGGCCGCCGGCGGCCAGGTCGCGCCGGCGGAAGTCGGCAACCGTGGTGATGCCGGTCTCCTCGGCGAGGATCGAGGGGTCACCGAGCTGAAGGGTGAAGGGGGCGAGGGGGTCGTCGGGGCGGTGGCGTACCGTCTGGCCGTGGCAGCCGATGGCGCGGATCGCCTCCCGCCGCACGCCGCTCTCCTCCAGGAGGCGTCGCGCCGCCTCGGCGAACCAGCGGCCGAGCCGGGTCTCCAGGTGACCGATCTGCTCCGGGGTCGTGGCCCCGTCGTCCAGGGCCAGCAGCTCGCCCCGCAAGGGGGCGGGCATGGGATGGCAGAGGGCGTGGAGAAGGCGGAACCGGTCACCCTCCAGCCGGCCGAGCACCGCATCGGCACCGTCACGACTGGTGCCGGACATCAAGCCTATATATAAGAGGGGCATGATGCCGCCCGGAGAGGGGTGTCGGGAGGTGGAAGGGAGGCCCCTCTCCACCGCCGGGGTGGAAGAGGTGCGGTACCGGGCTTTCTCTTCATCGGTCAGGGCGTGCCGCGGTCGGCCACCAGCACCCGGTCGAGCGCCTCCAGTTGTGCCAGCAGGGGGGTAGCCTGGGCCTGGAAGGCCGACAGCCTGGTGCTCGCCAGAGGCCGGGCGGCGGGCAGCCGGACGGTGAGCGGGTTGCGATGCACGCCGTCGACCCGGAATTCGTAGTGGAGGTGAGGGCCGGTGGCGAGGCCGGAACTGCCCACGTAGCCGATGATCTGGCCCTGCTTCACCCGTGCCCCCTTGCGAACCTTGCGGTGATAACCGTTGAGGTGTGCGTAGAGGGTGGTGTAGCGCCCCGCGTGGCGCAGTACGATGGTGCGCCCGTACCCCCCCTTGGTACCCCGGAACTCCACCTTGCCGTCGCCCGTGGCCCTTACCGGCGTGCCGCGGGGGGCGGCGTAGTCCACCCCCTTGTGGGCGCGGATGCGGTTGAGAATGGGGTGTCGGCGCCCCAGGGAGAAGCGGGAGCTGATCCGGGAGAACTCCACCGGCGTGCGCAGGAAGCTCTTGCGCAGGCTGCGCCCCTCCGG
>JALTLT010000226.1 GCA_027001815.1 Gammaproteobacteria bacterium
CCGCAACGGGAGCCGCCGGGCGAGACCCCGGTGCCGGTCCGGGTGGTGGCGGCCACCCCGCTCACCGTGGTACCCCGCTCCCGCGAGAACGGGACCGTGCGACCCGCCCGGGTCTGGAACGGCGTGGCCCGGGTGGCGGGCAATGTCCTGGAACTCCATCCCCGTCTCGATCAGGGGGTGATCATCCCTGCCGGCGAGCCCCTGATCCGCATCGATCCGGCCGACTACGAGCTGGCCGTCGCCCAGGCGGAGAGCCAGCTCGCGGGGGTTCGCGCCCAACTGGAGGAGCTGACCGCCCGGGAGGCCAACACCCGGGCCACCCTGGAGATCGAGGAGCGTTCTCTCACCCTGGCCCGTGAGGAGGAGGCACGCAAGGCGGAGCTGCTGAAGAAGGGGATGATCCCCCGCTCCGACTACGATCGCGAATTGAAGACCCTGCTTACCCAGCGGGCCCGGGTTCGCAACCTGGTCAACACCCTCAACCTGCTGCCCGCCGAGAGGCTGCGGCTCGAGGCGGAGAGTCGCAGGCTGGAGGCCGCGGTGGCCAAGGCGCGCCTCGATCTCGAGCGCACCACCCTGCTGATGCCCTTCACCGGCCGCATCTCGAAAAAGGCGGTGGAGGTGGCCCAGTATGTGCGTCCCGGCGAGGTGCTGGTGTCCGCCGACGGCATCGACCTGGCCGAGATCGAGGTACGGCTTCCCCTCTCCCGCCTGCGCAATCTGGTGCAGGGGCGGGTCCTGGAGCGGGTGAGCCCCGAACAGACCGCCGACGTGGGCCGTCTGCTCGGCCTCTCGGCGGTGGTGATGCTGCCGGACGATGCCGGAGTGAGCTGGCCGGCGCGGGTGGCTCGCATCGGCGATGCCCTCGACCCGCGGACCCGGACCATGAGCCTGGTCCTGGAGGTGGATCACCCTTACGCCCATGTGGTCCCGGGAATCCGCCCGCCCCTCGTCAAGGGGCTTTTCGTCACCGTGGAGCTGAGCGGTGAACCCCATCCCGAGACCCTGGTGGTTCCCGAGGAGGCGTTGCATCAGGACCACCTCTACCTGGTGGGGCCCAGGGGGCGGCTGCAGCGGCGACAGGTGGAGACCGGCCTGCGCGGAGAGGGATGGGTGGCAGTCACCGACGGACTGGATGCGGGTGAACAGGTGGTGATCACCGATCTCGCTCCCGCCATCGAAGGGACCCTCCTCGAACCGGTCGCCGACGATCGGGCCCTGCAACGTCTGGTGGCCGCAGCCGGGGGCCGGCGATGATCCGTTTCTTCGCCGGCCACCCCACCGCCGCCAACCTGCTGCTGGTGCTGATCGTCACAGCCGGCCTGCTGGCGCTGCCCACCCTGCCCCGTGAGACCTTCCCCGAGTTCGCTCCCCAGGAGGTGCAGATCAGTGCGGTCTGGCCCGGGGCCTCTGCCGAGGACACCGAGGAGGCGATCTGCCAGCGGCTGGAGGATGTGCTCGACGGCATCACCGACCTGGAGGAGGTGCGCTGCAACGCCATGGAGAGTCGCGCGGTGGCGGTGGCACGCATGGCCGACAGCGGTGACATGGGCCGCTTCCTGGACGACGTCAAGAGCGAGGTGGAGGCGATCGCCGACTTCCCCGCCGAGGTGGAGAGGCCGGTGATTCGCCAGCTCGGTCGCACCGACCACGTGGTCTCCATTGCCGTCGCCGGCCCCATGACCCCCCCCCACCTCAAGGCCTACGCCGAGTCGCTCAAGGAGCGGCTGCAACTGCTTCCGGAGATCTCCCAGGTGACAGTGAGCGGCTTCTCCCAGCACCAGTTCCAGATCCGCATCTCCGAGGAGCGGCTGCGCGCCTTTGGCCTCGGCCTCGCCGATCTCGCGGCGGCGGTCGGCCGTCAGAGCGTCGACCTCCCCGCCGGCACCCTGGAGGGACCGGAACGGGACCTGCTGATCCGCTTCACCGATCAGCGACGCAGTCTCCGGGAACTGGCGAACCTGGTGGTGCTTGCGGACGCCGGTCTGGGAGAGATCCGGCTCGGCGACATCGCCGAGATCACCGACCGCTTCGAGAAGCCGGAAGAGAAGATCCTCTTCGATGGCGAACGAGCCGCCCTGCTGACAGTGACCAAGAACAAGCGCCAGGATGCGCTGGTGGTGGTGGATGCGGTACGCCGTTTCGTCGAGGAAGAGCGGCGGCGCGCCCCACCCGGGGTCACCCTCGCCCTCACCCGGGACACTTCCACCATCGTCCGCGACCGGCTGCAGATGCTGGCCCGCAACGGCGTTCAGGGCCTGCTGCTGGTCTTCGTGGTGATGTGGCTCTTCTTCCGCTTCCGTTTCGCCTTCTGGGTGGCCATGGGGCTCCCCGTCGCCTTCCTCGGCGGCCTCTTCCTGATGGCCGCCACCGGCCAGACCATCAACATGATCTCCATGGTCGCCCTGCTGATCGCCCTCGGACTGCTGATGGACGACGCCATCGTCATCGCCGAGAACATCGCCACCCATCTGCGCAGAGGCAAGCGGGCCCTGGAGGCGGCCATCGAGGGGACCCGGCAGGTTGCCCCCGGCGTCTTCTCCTCCTTCCTCACCACGGTGGCGGTGTTCGCCCCCCTCTCGCTGCTGGCGGGTGACATGGGCAAGGTGCTGCGAGTCATCCCGTTCGCCCTCATCATGGTCCTCACCACCAGCCTGATCGAGGCGTTCCTGATCCTGCCTCACCACCTGGAGCACAGCCTGCGGGGCACCGAGCGCCAGAAACCCGGACGTTTCCGTCGCGCCTTCGACCAACGGATCGAGTGGCTCCGCCACCAGTGGCTGGGACGGGTCATCGATCGCGTGGTCCATGCCCGTTACCTCTTCCTGGGGGGCGTCGTCGCCCTCTTTCTGGTCTCCATCGGCATGCTCGCCGGCGGCCACCTCAAGTTCCAGGCCTTCCCGGACATCGAGGGCAATAGCGTCGAGGCGCGCCTGATGATGCCTCAGGGAACCCCCCTTGCGCACACCGAGGCGGTGGTGGCGCGCCTGCTGGCGGCTCTCGACGAGGTGAATGACCACTTCACGCCACTGCAGCCCGAAGGCCAGTCCCTGGTACGCCAGACCCGGGTCACCTTCGGCCTCAATGCCGACGCCGGCGAGAATGGCCCCCATCTGGCCACCATTGCGGTGGATCTGCTCGAGGCGGAGCGACGGAAGGGGGTGATGGACGACTATCTGCAGATGTGGCGGGAGAGATTGGGGGTGGTGCCGGATGCCCTCTCGATCACCTTCAAGGAGCCTTTCATCGGCCCTGGCGGGATTCCGGTGGAGGTGCGGCTGCAGGGGGACGATCTGGAGGAGCTCAAGGCCGCGGCCCTGGAGTTGCGCGAGTGGCTGGCCGGCTACCGCGGCCTGCTGGACATCACCGACGACCTGCGGCCGGGCAAGCCGGAGGTCCGGCTGCGATTGCGCGACGGCACCCTCCCCCTCGGCGTGGATGCGGAGACCATCGCCCGCCAGCTCCGGGCCGCCTTCCACGGTTCGGTGGCCGACGAACTTCAGCTCGGCACCGAGGACTACGAGATCGCCCTTCGCCTCGCCGCGGCCGATCGCCAGACCCTCGAGGACCTGGCCAATCTGCGCATCGTCAGCCAGGACGGTCGTCAGATCCCCCTCTCCGACCTGGTGGAGATCCGCCGCGGCCGGGGCTACGCCGTGATCCAGCGCATCGACGGACTGCGCACGGTGACCGTCACCGCCGATGTGGACACCCGTCTGGCCAACGCCCGCGAGGTGATGCGCGACACCCGGGAACGGTTCCTTCCAGAGCTGCTGGAGCGCCACCCGGGCATCCGCGCCTCCCTGGAGGGACAGGAGGCGGAGTCGGCCCGGACCAGCGGCTCCATGGCGCGACTGTTCGGTTTCAGCCTGATCGTCATCTTCGTCCTGCTCTCCTTCCAGTTCCGCTCCTGGATCGAACCGCTGGCGGTGATGGCGGTCATCCCCCTGGCGATGATCGGGGTGGTCTGGGGACATCTCCTGATGGGGCTCGAGATCTCCATGCCCAGTATGATGGGGGCGGTCTCCCTGGCCGGCATCGTGGTCAACGACTCGATCCTGCTGGTGGAGTTCCTCAAGCTGCGGGTGCGCGAGGGGATGACGGTTCCTGCGGCCGCGCGACAGGCCAGCCGCGAACGGTTCCGGGCCGTGCTGCTCACCTCGCTGACCACCGTGGCCGGGCTCATGCCGCTGCTCCTGGAAAGGAGCCTCCAGGCGCAGATCGTCATTCCCCTGGCGGTCTCCATCGTCTTCGGCCTGCTGGCCACCACCGCCATGGTGCTGCTGGTGGTTCCGGCCCTGTTCAGCGTCTTCGACGACATGGGCTGGGTGGCGGAGAGGCCGCGACAGGAGGGTGATTTCTCCTCATCCGAACAGTGAGATACTTCACGGAAACGTAATGGCTTTCTCTT
>JALTLT010000227.1 GCA_027001815.1 Gammaproteobacteria bacterium
TCGTCGATCTTGCCGGGGGGGGCATCCTTGGCGGAGTGGGGGTGAGCGGCGCCCCCTCCGGCAAGATCGACGAGGCGTGCGCGCAGGCGGGGGTCGATGCGGTGATGGAGGAGCTGGAGCTGGCCGACTTCTGAGGGCCGCCCTTGCCGCGCGGTCGCCATGTCCCCATATCTTCCTGCAGCAGGCCCCGCTGGCGGGCCCATTTCCAGGAGAGAGGCGATGTTTCTCAAAGACGAACGCAACGGTGATCTGGTGGAGGTGCTCGATCTGGAGGCGCTGTTCGATCCCTTCGTGACCGAGGTGGAGGGGCGCTACCATGCCGGCGAGGAGCTGCAGGACCCCCAGAGATTCCCCAAGTCGGTGCTGCTCTTTCCCTCGGGTGAGGCGCTGCCCCGCTGCTGGCGGGATCACGACTACCGGCGGAGCTGACAACCCGGCGGCGATGCCTTGCCGTGAACAGGCGCACGGCGGTTGAACACGAGACACACCGTTGCCGGGTCGACAATGGCCGGATTGTGACCCGGTGCACGAAGCGGCGGGGAGGGAGCGCCGTTACCGGGAGTGAACGCGGTGTAACAGGCTGTTGAAATACACCGTTTTTCGGCAGCCTGTGCCGCGTTGCAGGGATGCACCGCCGTTTTCAATGACGAAGAGTCATCGAAAACATCCTGGTAATCCGCCTGTTGCTCCCGGAGGTGGATCATGATCCATCGACACAACTCCCGCTTCCACTTCGATTCCCTGCCGCTGCTGGCGATCCTGGTCGCCGTGGGTGTGCTGGTGACCACCCTGACACAGGCCGACGAGCCGGTTCCCTCCCTGCAGTTGCCGCAGGGGGAAAGGTATGGGCAACTCTCGCTGGCCTCCGCGCCCCGTGAGCGGCTGGAGGCGTTCGGCGACCTGCGCGGCCTCTTCCACGGTCGCATGCTCCATCTTCTCCTGCCCACGCCTTCCGAGGCCCCCGGGCACGACCGGTTCGACGTGATCCTCAGCCTGGGACTGGAGGATCCGGCGCCGCTCGCCGATGAGCAGGAGGGCGCGCCCGTGTCGCGACCGGTGTCGCTGGGCGGTGCCCTCTACATGTCCATCGGCCGGAGCTGGTGAGAGGCCTCCCGCCTTTCGGGACCCGCTGCGGGGCACCGGAACCTGCCGGCCTCCCGAGGTTCGGCAGGCGGGAAGGCCGGTGCCTCATGAAGAGCCGATGAAGAGGGAGGCGAGGCCGAGGAAGGAGGTGTAGCCCACCACGTCGGTGACGGTGGTGAGGATGACGGTCCCGGCGAGCGCCGGGTCGACCCCCCAGCGGCGCAGCAGTACCGGGATGAGGAAGCCGGCCACCGCAGCGGCCACCAGCACGATCACCAGGGCGGCGGCGATGAAGGCGCCGATGCGCAGGTCCTGGAACCAGGCCACGGCGATGATCGCCACCACCGCCGCCCACAACAGGCCGTTGATACCCCCGACCGCCACCTCCTTCATCAGCAGCCAGCGGGCGTTGCGGGTCTCGAGCTGACCCAGGGCCAGGGCCCGGATCACCAGGGTCAGGGTCTGGGTACCGGCCACGCCGCCCATGCTCGCCGCCACCGGCATCAGCACCGCCAGCGCCACCACCTGTTCCAGGGTCTCCTGGAACATGCCGATGAACCATGCCGCGACGAAGGCGGTGATCAGGTTGATCCCCAGCCACACGGCGCGCCGCCTCGAGCTGGTCAGCACCGGCGCGAACATGTCCTCCTCCTCGTCCAGGCCCGCCATGCTCATCAGCGAGTGATCCGCCTCGTCGATGATCACGTCCACCACGTCGTCGATGGTGATACGGCCCAGCAGTCGGTTGTCGTCGTCCACCACCGGTGCCGAGATGAGGTCCCGTTGCTCGAAGATCTTGGCCACCTCGGTGGCCGGCGTGTCGGCGGTGATCGGCTCCACCTCCAGATCCATGACACTGGCCACCGTGCGGGCGGGGTCGGAAGTGAGCAGGGTGGAGAGGGGCAACACACCGAGAAACTTGTCGTAGCGGTTGACCACGTAGAGGCTGTCGGTGAGATCCGGCAGCTCACCCCGCAGTCGCAGGTAGCGCAGCACCACGTCGAGGGTCACATCGGCCCGTACCGTGATGGTGTCGGTGTTCATCAGGCCGCCGGCGCTGTCCTCCGGGTAGGAGAGCACCGCCTCGAGGCGCCGCCGGTTCTGCTCGTCCATGGAGCGCAGCACCTCGCTGATCACCGCCTCCGGCAGATCCTCCATGAGGTCCGCCAGGTCGTCCATGTCGAGCCCTTCGGTGGCGGCGACCAGGGCCTCGGTGTCCATCTCCTCGATCAGGGAGGCGCGCACCTCGTCGTTGACGTGGAGCAGCACCTCACCGTTGATCTCGGGACTGATCAGCCGCCACACCGCCTGCCGCTGGGAGGGGCGCAGAGACTCCAGAAGGTGGGCGATCTCCGCCGGTCGCAGGTCGTTGAGCATCAGCCGCACCTGCGCCAGCGTGCCGCTCTCGAGGGCACTGGTGACGTCTCGCAGCCGGTTCTCGGCGGCGCTCTTCTGGGTGGCGGCTTCGGTCATGAGATGCGGTCCGGAGGAAGAAACGGGTGATGGGGCCGTTTGGTCCCGCGAGTCTGTCGGCCGGCAGAGTCCCGGGCAAGTGTAACGGCAAAGCCGTCATCCGGTCCATGACAAATCGCTCGCGATGAAGGGTATCGGTCGAGGTTTCGCAGGGGAAATTGTTCGCGTTCTACGGGTCACCATTTCCGGTTCGTGGGGATGCTTTTGTCACGGAAGGGGGGATCCCCGGCAACTACTCTGGAGCGCATCTCTCGGCAAGGCGTTCCCATGTACGGGCCGGGAGATGGAGCGGGCGTAGTCCCTACGGCTTCCGACCCGGCATGTGATGGAGGACAGGATGCCGGCCAGGAAGGCTTCAATACCACAAGGAGGAAAGTACCATGTATCAGATGCTGAAAGGCGGGCTCCGCAACGGTGCGGCAGTCCTCGGTGTCACCGCCCTGGTGCCGCTGGCCCTGGCGGGAAGTGTCGCGGCGGCCGAAGCGCCGATGGCGCAGGAGAGTATCTTCTCCGATTCGTTGCGATTCACCGGACGGGTGGTGGCGACCCTCGAGGACGGGAGGGAGATCCGTGAAAACGCCTTCCTGCGCGGACGGCTGTTCCACTGGAAGGGGCGGCTGGAGGGGTTGCGTCCCGCCCCCGAAGAGCGGCCGGACGGTCACGGCAGAAGGCCCGACATTACCGCCATGGGGGTCGAGGAGCTGGCGGAGGCGCTGCGTGGCGTCGCCATGTTCCAGGGGCACATGTTCGTGGAGGCGAAGCCGCCCCTGGCCCTGGCGCGCAAGGTCAAGCGGCTGGAACGGCTGCGGCGGGAGGGGGGCATCGAGGCCCTGCGGCGTGAACTGCCGGCCGTTCCTCCCTCCTACGGGGAGGCGGGCCGGCTCGAAGAAGAGGGGGAGGCGGAGCTCACCGGTGGGGTGTCACCTCACTCCGTGATCGGTGCCGACGATCGGACGGTGATGAACAACCTCGCCTACCCCCATCGGGTGCATGTCGTCTTCGACAACGCGGGGTCGAGATGGGTCATCGACTCCTCCCAGGGCAGCGGCAGCCTGATCGGGCCCTCCACTGCCATGTCGGTCGCCCACGTCTTCTGGGACGAGGCGCGTGATACCTGGGAGGCGACCCATCGCTGGGCGCCCGGCTACGACAGCGCCGACGCGGACCCGAGTCCGTGGGGGGAGTGGACGGGCTGTTACTGGGTCACCATCCCTTCCGCCTACACCAACGGCAACGACGAGTTCTACGACTACGCCGTGCTCGACTTCGATGTGGGCTGCAACAGCGTGCGGAACGGCGTCAACTCCGACCGTCCCGGCTCGACCGTGGGCTGGCTCGGCCACTACACTGCCTCGGCCTCCGAGATCGAGTCACGCACCGGTTACCTGCGCGGCTATCCCGGCACCGGTACCTGCGGCAACCCCGGTCAGTCCTGTGGCACCCGGGTGTGGGGCGACGTCTCCCGGTCTTCCGAGAACAACGTCCCATTCTGGTGGTGGGACGACCATCGGATCGAGTACCAGGCCGACAGCTCCGGTGGACAGAGCGGTTCCGCCTTCTACCACTACGCGGATCCCACCTGTGCGGGTTGCGGCTATGGCGCCTATCTGGTGGGCATGCACTTCCACGGCCACGGCGGCAGCTACAACGATGCGCGCCGGTTCGATTCCACCGTCCTCTCCTTCATGAGGGCCTACAGCAGCGACTACTAAAAGGATGTTGAAAAAGGCCGTCCTGGCCTTTTTCAACGCCGGAAGCCGAAAATGCGATTTCCGGCTTCCTCACGTTTTCAATGATCTTTCGTCATTGAAAACGGCGGTGCATCCCTGCACCGCGGCAC
>JALTLT010000228.1 GCA_027001815.1 Gammaproteobacteria bacterium
AGTTCACCACCGATCAGGCCCGCGGGGTGGAGCACGGTGTGCTGCAGTTCATCGCCGTTGGGACTCCACCCGACGAGGACGGCTCCGCCGACCTGCAGTATGTGCTGGCGGTCGCCGAGAGCATCGGCCGCCACATGAACGAATATCGGGTGATCGTGGACAAGTCCACGGTGCCGGTGGGCACCGCCGACAAGGTGCGTGAGCGGGTCGCCCGGGTGCTCGCCGATCGGGGCGTGGAGATCGCGTTCGATGTGGTCTCCAATCCCGAATTCCTCAAGGAAGGTGCGGCCATCGAGGACTTCATGAAACCGGACCGGATCGTCGTCGGTACCGACAGTGAGCGGGCCGCGGAGCTGCTGCAGGAGCTCTATGCGCCCTTCAACCGCAACCACGAGCGGCTGATCCAGATGGACATCCGATCCGCGGAACTCACCAAGTATGCCGCCAACGCCATGCTGGCCACCAAGATCAGTTTCATGAACGAGCTCTCCAATCTGGCGGAGCGGCTCGGTGCCGACATCGAAAAGGTGCGCGTCGGCATTGGGTCCGATCCCCGGATCGGCTACCATTTCATCTATCCCGGTTGTGGTTATGGGGGATCCTGTTTTCCCAAGGATGTCCAGGCGCTGGAACGGACCGCCAGCGAGGCGGGGTACACCGCCGAGCTGCTGCAGGCGGTGGAGCGGGTCAACTACCGCCAGAAGCGGGTGATCCCCGCCAAGATCGAGCGTCACTACAACGGTGAGCTGGCCGGAAAGACCTTCGCCGTCTGGGGCCTGGCCTTCAAGCCGCGGACCGACGACATGCGCGAGGCCTCCAGCCGTACCCTCATGGAGTGGCTGTGGGAGAAGGGGGCCAGGGTGCGTGCCTTCGATCCGGAGGCGATGGGGGAGGCGCGGCGCATCTACGGTGAGCGTGCCGATCTGGTGCTGTGCGGATCTCCGGAGGAGGCGCTGGAGGGGGCCGATGCCCTGGTGATCATGACGGAATGGAACGTCTTCCGCAGCCCCGATTTCGCCGCCATCCGGGCTGCACTCACCGAACCGGTGATCTTCGACGGACGGAATCTCTACGATCCGGAGCACCTGCTGGAACAGGGATTCCGTTACTATGCCATAGGGAGGGGCGCCTGACGCCGGGATGCGCGGTTCGCCCGTCCAGGCTGAGTGAATCATGCTCGAGGCATTCTACAGACTCGGTGACAATCCCTTCCGCATGACCCCGGATGGGCGCAACACCTTTCACAGCCACGCCTACCTGCATGGAAAGACCTACTTGCGGCAGGCGCTGCGCGAAGGGCGGGGGATCGCGGTGGTCACCGGGCGTCCGGGCACCGGCAAGACCACCCTGGTCCGGGATCTCTTCTTCGACAACGATTCCCACCAGGTGATCAGCAATGTGGTCACCTCACATCTGGAGGCGGAGGATCTGCTGAGGATGATGGCCGCCGGCCTCGGCCTCGACGAGGACGAACTCGATCCCGACCGCCTGTTCCGGCAATTGCAGAAGGCCCTGGTGCGTCGCTCGAAGAGGAGGGAGCGGGAGGTGGTGCTGGTGCTTGACGAGGCTCAGCACCTCACCGCCGGTGCCATCGAGCTCATCAGTTGGCTGGTCGGAGCCCGCCAGGGCGGGGCCTTCGCCTTCCAGGCGGTGCTCATCGGTCAGGAGCCGCTCATGGAACTGATCGGATCGCGGGAGGGTCGCCTGCTGCGCGACTGCCTCAACGCCGTCTACCACCTCGACCCGCTCACGGAACAGGAGACCCCCGCCTACATCCACCATCGGTTGCGCTCGGTGGGGTGGGAGGGGGATCCGGAGTGGGAGGAGGCGCTGTTTCCGTTGATCTATCAGCACAGCGAGGGTATTCCCCGGCGGGTCAACCTGATCGGTGGTCGACTGCTGCTGCATGGGGCGCTGGAGGAGAAGCACCGGCTGGATGCGGGAGACGGCTGGCTGGTGATCTCCGAACTGCTGGAGGAGTCTCTCCTCGATCCACCGAGGAGGAAGGGGGGAGGCAGCGGCATGGTCTACGCGTGATCTGCCGGGCGGGGAGTGGAAGATGGGGCCGGAAGGCCCTTTTTTAACAGGATGTTGAAAAAGGCCATCCAGGCCTTTTTCAACGCCGGAAGCCGAAAATGCGATTTCCGGCTTCCTCACGTTTTCAATGACCTGGTGTCATTGAAAACGGCGGTGCATCCCTGCACCGCGGCACAGCCTGTTAACGCCTCGCCACCATGCCGTACCTTCCCTCGTCGCGATGGGCAGCGATTGTCCCTGACCGGCGCACCGCCGCCGGCGATCAGGCGATGCCGAAATACTCCTTGTACCACTCCACGAAGGCGCGAACCCCCTCTTCGACGCTGGTGGCCGGCTTGTAGCCCGTGTCCCGTACCAGGTCGGAGACGTCTGCGTAGGTGTCGGGTACATCGCCGGGCTGGAGGGGGAGCAGGTTCTTCTCCGCCTTGCGGCCCAGGCACTCCTCCAGCACCTCGATGTAGTGCATCAGCTCCACCGGCTCGTTGTTGCCGATGTTGTAGAGGCGGTAGGGGGCCTTGCTGGTGGCGGAGTCGGGGGCGTCGCCCGACCACTCGGGGTTGGGTTGGGCCGGCCGGTCCAGCACCCGGATCACACCCTCCACGATGTCGTCGATGTAGGTGAAGTCCCGGCGGTGCCTGCCGTAGTTGAAGACATCGATGGGCTCGCCGGCCAGGATCTTGCGGGTGAAGAGAAAGAGCGCCATGTCCGGACGTCCCCACGGTCCGTAGACGGTGAAGAAGCGCAGGCCGGTGGTGGGGAGACCGAAGAGGTGGCTGTAGGTGTGGGCCATCAGTTCGTTGGCCTTCTTGGATGCGGCGTAGAGGCTCACCGGATGGTCCACGTTCTGGTGGACCGAGAAGGGCATGTTGGTGTTGGCGCCGTAGACGGAGCTGCTGGAGGCATAGACCAGGTGCTCCACGTCGTTGTGGCGGCACCCCTCGAGGATGTTGACGAAACCCACCAGGTTGGTGTCCACGTAGGCGTGGGGGTTTTCGATGGAGTAACGGACGCCCGCCTGGGCGGCCAGGTTCACCACCCGGTCGGGCCGGTGGTTGGCGAAGACCGCGGCGACCCCCTCACGGTCCTCCAGGTCGAGACGGACATCGACGTAGCCGGGATAGGCAGTGGTCCTGGAGAGTCTCGCCTTCTTCAGGTCGACGTCGTAATAGTCGTTGAGGTTGTCGATACCGACCACCTCGTCCCCCCTTTCCAGGAGGCGCAGGGCGAGGGCAGAACCGATGAAACCGGCGGAACCGGTGATGAGTACTTTCATGTTCTCTCCAGCAGGGTAGGTCAGAGTCGTCCATCCACCGCTTCGCGCGGCAGTACATACTTGATGTCGAACAGGACGTGGCCGGGCCGGCCGAGCCGCCGGATCGCCTCGGCGCCCATCTCATGGAACTGCCGGTGGCCCACGGCCAGGATGATGGCGTCGTAGCGACCCTCCTCGAGCCCGGCGATCGGCTGGATGCCATACTCCCGGACCGCCTCCTCCGGGTCCACCCAGGGGTCGTAGACGTCCACGTTGGCGTGGTAGTCGTGGAACTCCCGGACCAGGTCGATCACCTTGGTGTTGCGCAGGTCGGGGCAGTTCTCCTTGAAGGTGAGCCCCATGACCAGGATGTTGGAATCGACCACCTGGAGCTTGCGCTGGGTCATCATCTTCACCACCCGGCTCGCCACATAGGGGCCCATGTCGTCGTTGATGCGGCGGCCGGCGAGGATGATCTCGGGATTGTAGCCGATCTCCTGGGCCTTGTGAGTGAGGTAGTAGGGATCGACGCCGATGCAGTGGCCACCCACCAGTCCGGGGCGGAAGGGGAGGAAGTTCCACTTGGTGCCGGCGGCCTCGAGCACTTCCAGGGTGTCGATGCCAAGGCGGTTGAAGATCAGCGCCAGCTCGTTGATCAGCGCGATGTTGACGTCGCGCTGGGTGTTCTCGATCACCTTGGCCGCCTCCGCGACGCGGATGCTGCTCGCCTTGTGGGTACCGGCGGTAATGATGGAGGCGTAGAGGGCATCGACGAAATCGGCGATCTCCGGCGTGGAACCGGAGGTCACCTTCCTGATGGTGGAGACGCGATGCTCCTTGTCGCCGGGGTTGATCCGCTCCGGGCTGTAGCCCGCGTAGAAGTCGCGGTTGAAGACGAGCCCCGATTCGCGTTCGAGGATGGGGACGCAGACCTCTTCCGTGGCACCGGGATAGACGGTCGATTCATAGACGACCACGTCCCCTTTCTTGAGGATCTTCCCCAGGGCCCGGCTGGCGGACTCCAGCGGCGTGAGATCCGGCCGCTTGTGCCGGTCGATGGGGGTGGGGACGGTGACGACATAGACGTTGCAGTCGGCGATCCGC
>JALTLT010000229.1 GCA_027001815.1 Gammaproteobacteria bacterium
GCCCGCTCGCGGATCCAGGATGCGGATTTCGCCGCCGAGACGGCCAACCTGACCCGCACCCAGATCCTGCAGCAGGCGGGCATCTCCATGCTGGCCCAGGCCAACCAGTTGCCGCAGTCGGCGCTCTCGCTGCTGCAGCAGTAGTCCACCACCCCCTTTCGGGGTTTCCGAAGGCCCCCGGGTCGCGAGAGTGCCCGGGGGCCTTTTCGTCTGCGCCGTTTCCGCCACGACGATGCGGCAACTCCTTTCCGACGAACGGCAATTCGATGCCTAAAGTCCCTCCGAGCCCATGCCGTTAAAGGGGCCGGAGGCGGTAAATGGCGACCATCGGCGCTCGCCATATCCGCCATAGATGAACTGACGGTCCCTCGAGGGGGGCCGGTGTCAGCAGGAGAATCGAGCCATGCCACTCGTCATCAATACCAACGTGGCGTCATTCAACGCCATTCGCAACCTCAACAAGACCCAGGGTGATATGCAGACCTCCCTGCAGCGCCTCTCCTCGGGTCTTCGCATCAACAGCGCCAAGGACGACGCGGCGGGCCTCGCGGTGGTGGAGAGCTTCACCAAGCAGATCCGTGGCAACGCCATGGCGATCCGCAACGCCTCGGACGGCATCTCCCTGGCGCAGAGCGCCGAGTCCGCGCTGGGTCAGTTGAGCGACAACCTGCAGCGGATCCGTGAGCTGGCGGTCCAGGCCTCCAACGGATCGATCTCCAACTCCGATCGTTCCCAGCTCCAGAAGGAGGTGGATCAGCTCACCCAGGAGATCAGCCGGGTGATCCAGACCGCCGACTTCAACGGCAACGCGCTGCTCAGCTCCACCAGCACCCTCACCTTCCAGGTGGGCTACGAAGGTTCCGCCACCAACCAGGTGAGTGTGAATACCACCACGGTGACGGGTATCGCCGGCTACAGTGCCGATCTGGATGCGACCGGCGCCATCAATATCACCACCTCGGCCAACGCCTCGGCGGCGCTGGGGAGCCTGGACAGCGCCATCACCACCATCTCCCAGCAGCGTGCCACCTTCGGTGCGGTACAGAACCGCTTCGAGGCGGTGATCTCCAACCTCAACGCCTTCAACGAGTCGCTGACCGCTGCCCGCTCGCGGATCCAGGATGCGGATTTCGCCGCCGAGACGGCCAACCTGACCCGCACCCAGATCCTGCAGCAGGCGGGCATCTCCATGCTGGCCCAGGCCAACCAGTTGCCGCAGTCGGCGCTGGCTCTGCTCCAGTAAGGGGAAACGTGAACGTCAGCCAAGAGTCGAAAATGGGCAGTTACCGGAACGGTTCCAGGGGATGGGAGGCCTCTGGGACCGTTTTCGGTAAAGGCGGGAGGAAAACGGTATGAACACGCCAACCATTCAACCGATCGCCACTCCGGCATCGGCCGTTGGTGACACCGGTCCGGGCCGGACCAGAAAAGTGCCCGGGGAGGCCGAGGCGGCAATTTCGCGCACTTCAGGCGGCAAGGGTTTGCCCGGCGCACAGGAGCGGGTGGACGACATCGAACGAGCACGACAGGAACCGGATCGGCCCACCCTGGACCGCGCAGTCACCCGGCTGAGCGAATACGTCCAGCAGTCCCGTCGGGATCTCCAGTTCAGCATCGACGATCAGACCGGGCGCCCCGTGATCCGGGTCTACGACGCCCAGAGCCGGGAACTGATTCGCCAGATCCCGCCAGAGGAGCTGCTGGAAGTGGTGAAGCGCCTCGAGGGTGGAGATGAAGGTACGCTCCTGCAGGTCGAGGCCTGACTCTGGCACGGATAGTGCTTCCTGACAGGGCAGGCGGTCCCGTTCGGCAGGGTGGCGGAGTCGGATTTCCTCGCCAACCGCGGGACGGAGACGCCAGGTGGCCCCGCCAGGGGGCCGCAACCAGTGGAGGTGTGTGATGATCAGTTCACCCGGGGTCGGTTCCGGTCTGGACGTCAATTCGATTGTCGAGCAGTTGATGGTGCTGGAGCGCCGCCCGCTGGATCGACTGGAAGAGAAGAAGGCGACCTACGAGGCACAGATCAGTGCCTACGGCACGCTGACCAGCGCGCTCTCCACCTTCAAGGACGCCATGGACGCCCTCAACGATCTGGCCGACTTCAAGAAGTTCTCGGCGGAGAGTTCGGACGACACCGTATTCACCGCGACCGCCAACGAGCTGGCCGCCTCCGGCAGCTACGATCTCACCATCGACCGCATCGCGGAACAGCACAAGATGGCGGCGGGCAACGTCTTCGCCGACAGCGATACCACCACCATCGGCACTGCCGGTGACACCATGACCATCCAGGTGGGCGCCGATTCGTTCACCGTTGACATCGGTGGCAAGACCCTGGACCAGATCCGTGACGCCATCAACAACGCCACCGACAATACCGGGGTGGGCGCCACCGTCATCAACGACAGCACGGGATACCGATTGATCCTCAGTGCCAACGAGACCGGCAGCGACAATTTCCTGCAGGTCTCCTATTCCGGTACCGACCCTTTCGCTCTCTACGATCTCAACCAGGACCGGGACAGCAGCGGCGGCTTCACGGCGGCCGATCTGGATGCCGTCTTCACTTTCGAGAACTCCTTCCAGATCACCCGCAGCAGCAATCTGGTGGATGACGTCATCAGCGGAGTCACCCTCGAACTGAAGGCGGCCGGCAATGCCCGTCTCAACATCGAGCGCGACAAGGAGGGGGTCAAGGAGACGGTCCAGGGGTTCATCGATGCCTACAACGAACTCCAGGATACCCTCGACTCTCTCGGCAACGGCGATCTCTACGGTGACAGCACCCTGCGCACCATCGAGTCGCAGATCCGCTCCATGCTCAACACGGAGGCGACCGGGCTTGCCGGCAACTCCTTCACCTTTCTCTCCGAGGTGGGAATCACCACCGGCGAGGACGGCAAGCTGAGCCTGGACGGCACAACCTTCGACGACGCCCTGGATTACGACTATGACTCGGTGGCGCAGCTCTTCGCCAACAACGACCAGGGGTATGCCTACCGCCTGGAAGGGTTGGCACGGGATCTGCTTGCTACAGATGGACTGGTCGATTCCCGCGAGAGTGGTCTCAACAGCCGGGTCGACTATCTGGATCTGCAGATCCAGAGCCAGGAGAACCGCCTGGCGATCGTGGAACAGCGATATCGTGACCAGTTCACGGCCCTCGACGTGATGTTGGGGCAGATGAGCAGTACCAGCGCCTACCTGGCCCAGCAACTGGCGACCCTGCCCGGAGTGGCGTGATGGTGCGAGAGTAGGGGAGCGGAACCGACAGGCTCCGGTTTGAATGAGAGAAGAGGCAACCTTTCGAGAGGTGCACAGGAAATGAGCTACATGAACAGTCAGGGGGCGCTTGCCCAGTATCAGGAAGTGGGAGTGCGAGGCGGTGTGGCGGATGCCACTCCCCACCGCCTCATCCAGATGCTGCTGGAGGGGGCGCTGGACAAGATCAGCACCGCCCGGGGCCACATGCTGCGCGGAGAGATCACCGCCAAGGGGCGGCACATCAGTTGGGCCATCTCCATCATCGACGGCCTTCGCGGCAGCCTGGACATGGAGGCGGGTGGCGAGATCGCCGACAACCTGGAGGCGCTCTACACCTACATGAAGGAGCGGCTGCTGCAGGCCAACGTCCGTAACGAGCCGGAGCTGCTCGACGAGGTGGCCGGCCTGCTCTCCACCATCAAGGAGGGATGGGACGGCATTCCCCAGGAGTTCCGCAACGCCAGCCGCGAAGAGCTGGACCAGATGCTTGCCGGCGGATGATCCACGCCGTGGCCCGGTCAGCTCACGCAGTCACCGACGGCCAGGAGCGGAGAGATGCCCTCGGCGAACTGCTCGAACTCACTTCGGCCATGCTCGAGGCCGCCCTGAGTGGCGAGTGGGAGAGGCTGGTGGCCCTGGAGGCGACGCGCCAGGAGCGGATCCACGAATTCTTCTCCACCCCCCCGGGGCAGGAGGAGGCCGCCGAGATCGCCCGGGCCATCCGGGTCATCCTCGACACCGATCGTCAGGTAATGCGCCTGGGCAGCGAACGGATGGAGTGGCTCGGAGACCGTTTGCGGGGCGTTCGCAAGGGGCGGGCCGCCACCAGCGCCTATCGGGCGGCCACCGCTGGCGGTTGAGTGCGTCGCGACCCGACCCGTTCGCGGGAGAACTCCGGCTGTCCGGTTCACCGCCCGCTCCGCATCGAGCATCGCATGCCGGTTCCGGGGGAGGAGATGACGACCTCGCAACGACAAGGCCTCGGCGAAGGCATCCTGCTCAGGGCCAGCTGGCCGCTGAGCTGGAAAGTGTCGAAGGAGGGCGAGGATCCCCGGCGGTACGAGGCGGAGAATCTCCATCTCCTGGAAGTCCTGGAGAGGCTCGAGAGCGGGACGGAAGGCGAAGAGGAGCGGGAGGAACGGCGCGAGCTGAGGCGTCTGGAGGCGAAACTGGACCTGCTCGCCGAGATGGTCTCACTGCTTCTCTCCGAACGTCACCCCCTTCCTCCGGCACGAGACCTTGCACTGGGTGCAGAGCGCATTCTCTGGTCTCTCTTGCCCGACGAGTCCCCGCCCGGGGCCGGTTCGACTCTGCAGCTCTCTCTCTACCCCCTCTCCCGTTATCCCCGTCCGTTGCGCCTGGTCGCCCGGGTTCGCGGCGATCCTTCCCCCACCGCTGGCGGAACCGTGCAGATCGAAGGGACCCTCGCCGATGGAGGGGAACGGCTGCGGGACGCCCTGGAACGCCTCGTCTTCCGCGCCCACCGCAGGGAAGTGGCACGTCTGCGCCACGCCACCTCCTGCTGATCTCCATCCATCGCCCGCGCTCCGCGGGGACTGCCATCTCCTCTGTCCGACAAAATTTTGACATGCATCTGCTCCGATGCTTTACTATCAGGCAGGGTGGATTCAACGAGTTAGCGAGCATGACCAACGAAAATGATTCCAGGATGGCTGGAGCCGAGGAAGATCTCATTCTCATCGTCGACCCCGATCGGCGGCGGGCCGAGAGCCTGAGGCTGCTCCTCGAGTTCCTCGGCCGGGAGGCAGTGGTTACCGAGCAGGCCCCCTCGTGGGAGGCGGTGGTACCGGACGAGGATCGCACGCTGATCCTGGTGCTCGGCCCGGAGATGGGCGAGGAGGGGGTGCAGATGCTGGTCCGTGCCGTCCAGGAGCGGGATCCCAATGCCCCGGTGCTCGCCATCCGCCCGCAGGAGGCGGTGGAGGGGGATTTCACACGCGAGGTGCTGGGCTATATCGAACAGCCCTTTCGCTACCAGAATCTCAACCAGATGCTGCAGAACGCCGAACTCTACCGGCAGAGCCGCGAGTCGCGCAGCCGGCGGCGGCCGGTGGAGCTGTTCCGCTCCCTGGTGGGGAGCAGCCGGCGGGTACGCCAGATCCGCCACCTCATCGAGCAGGTGGCACCCTCCGACGCCACCGTGCTGATCCTCGGCGAGTCGGGGACCGGAAAGGAGGTGGTGGCACGAAACATCCACTACTTCTCCAAGCGTCGGGACAAGCCCTTCGTCCCCATCAACTGCGGTGCGATTCCCCCCGACCTCCTGGAGAGTGAACTGTTCGGCCACGAGAAGGGGGCCTTCACCGGCGCCATCAGTGCCCGTCAGGGACGTTTCGAACTGGCGGAGGGGGGCACGCTCTTCCTCGACGAGATCGGCGACATGCCGCTGCCCATGCAGGTCAAGCTGCTTCGGGTCCTGCAGGAGCGCACCTTCGAGCGGGTCGGCTCCAGCAAGACGATCCGTACCGACGTGCGGGTGGTGGCAGCCACCCACCGCAACCTGGAGGAGCTGATCGCGGAGGGGAAGTTCCGTGAGGATCTCTACTACCGGCTCAACGTCTTCCCCATCGAGATGCCGCCCCTGCGCGAGCGGGTGGAGGACATTCCCCTGCTGATCAACGAACTCATCTCGCGCATCGAGCACGAACAGCGCGGTTCGGTTCGCCTCACCCCGGCGGCGGTGATGGCGCTCTGTCAATACAAGTGGCCGGGCAACGTCCGGGAGCTGGCCAACCTGGTGGAACGCCTCACCATCCTCTACCCCTTCGGCGTGGTGGACGTGAAGGACCTCCCGGAAAAGTACTGCCCGGAGGGGCAGGCGGGGGCGCCGGTCTACAGCGAACTCCCCACTCCGCCTCCGCTCATCCCCTCGGTGGAACCGGCCGAATCGAGGTTGCCCCGCGACGGTATCAACCTCAAGGAGCACCTCTCCAATCTCGAGGTGAGCCTGATCAAGCAGGCGCTGCAGGAGGCCGATGGGGTGGTCGCCCACGCGGCCAAGCTGCTCGCCATGCGCCGCACCACGCTGGTGGAGAAGCTGCGCAAGTACGGCCTCCAGCGCGGTGCCGACTGACAGGCGGCTGAACGCGACAGACACGGTCGCCGGGTCAGCGAGAGCCCAGGGAGGGGCCATTGACAGGCTGCTGGCCTCATTGAAAACGTGAGGAAGCCGGAAATCGCATTTTCGGCTCCCGTACTCTGACAATTCAGGGATGAATTGTTCAGGGCTTCCTCAATAACATACGGAAGATTCTGTCTGCAAACATAAAGTTGAATATTCAGCGGCTTCATGCAATTTTCGGGTCAAGGCGCACAGCCAGATTCCCGAACTCCCTCCTTCCTCCCCCCGGCAAGCCGTTTCCGGTGACGCGATTTTGACACCCGCTTTGCCACCCCTCCCGTAACAACCTGAACCAGAAGGAAATCACCTGACGGGCACGCTTATTGCTCTCTGGATCTGCAGAGAGAGATGCAACCTCCCGGGCGGCAGAAATCCGCCTCCCCCGATACGGAGCGAAAGACGAGCGACATGGCCCATAGCGAACCTCATCCCCTTCCCGCGACCCGTGACCTGGAGAGCGCCTTCCAGGCCTTCACCGAGATGTCCCGCCAGTTGGAGGACTCCTATCGCCAGCTCGAGGACCGTGTGGCTGCCCTCAACGCCGAGCTGGCCGCCGCCCGCAGCGAGCGGCTGAAACAGCTTGCCGAGAAGGAACGGCTGGCGGACCGCCTGGAACGGCTGCTTGGCGTTCTGCCCGCCGGGGTCATCGTCCTCGATGGAGAGGGGGTGGTGAGCGAATGCAATCCCCGCGCCCAGGAGCTGCTGGGGGAGCCGCTGCTCGGCCGTCCGTGGAGAGAGGTGGTCTCCCGCTCCTTCGTCACCGAGGTCCGTCAGGGCAGTGACGTGGCGCTGCGCAACGGCAAGCGGGTGAGCGTCAGCCGTCGCGCCCTGGGCCACGAGCCGGGCCAGATCATCCTGCTGATGGACATCACCGAACAGCATGCGCTGCAGCAACTGGTGGCGCGCAATCAGCGTCTCTCGGCGATGGGTGAGATGGCGGCGCGGCTTGCCCATCAGATCCGCACCCCCCTCGCCTCGGCGCTGCTCTACATCTCCCATCTCGGTCGGGACGACCTCTCTGCGGAGGACCGGTGCCGCTTCACCGACAAGGTACACAACCGGCTGCGCCATCTCGACGGGATGGTCAATGCCATGCTGCGCTATGTGCGCAGCGGCGGCTTCGACATGGAAGAGGTGGAGGTGGCGAGCTGGCTGGCCGAACTCCAACAGGCGATCGAGCTGTTGCTGCAGCCCGTGGGAGGGCGTCTCGAAGTGGTCAACGGCGCGCCGGGCGCCCGCCTGCTGGGCAACGGCGAGGCGCTCCACTCCGCCCTTCTCAATCTCGCCACCAATGCGGTGGAGGCAACCGGCGAGGGGGTGGTGCTGCGTCTCTCGGTGGCTCCGGAACAGGGGGGGCGGCTGCGTCTCGTGCTGCAGGACAATGGTCCGGGGATCGAGGAGGAGCAGCGGGAACGGATCTTCTCCCCTTTCTTCACCACGCGGCCGGACGGCACGGGGCTCGGTCTCGCCGTGGTCAAGGCGGTGGTGGATGCCCACCGGGGCGAGGTCCAGGTGGAATCGGTGGTGGGTGAGGGGGCGAGATTCATTCTCCTTCTGCCCATGGCGGGTCGCCGCAGCGGGGGCGGTGACGGGGCGCTCTCTTCGGCTGCCGGAGAGGCGGCGGCGTGAACGGGCGTGGAGTGGCAACGATCGAGGGGCAGTCGTGGGCGGCTGTCCGGCGTGAAGAGTGGCGGGAGGCCGGACCGGCCTCCGCAGGAAAACCGACGGGAGTGACCGAACGATGAGCAAAGCATCCATTCTGGTGGTGGAAGACGACCTCTCGCTGCGCGAGGCCCTGTGCGACACCCTGCAGTTGGCGGGCTATCGCGCGGTGGCCGCGCCCGACGGTCCCACCGCCCTGCGCCAGCTCAGGGAGGACTCCATCGGTCTGGTGGTGAGCGACGTGCAGATGGAGCCGATGGACGGCCATCGGCTGCTGTGCAGGATCCGGGAGCAGCATCCGGATCTGCCGGTGGTGCTGATGACCGCCTACGGGACCATCCAGAAAGCGGTGGAGGCGATGCGGGAGGGGGCCACCGATTACGTGGTGAAGCCCTTCGAGGCGGAGGTGTTCGTCGATCTGGTGCAGCGGCTGATGCCGCCACCCCTCGACGAGGAGGAGCAGGAGGTGGTGGCGGTCGATCCCGCCACCCGTCATCTCCTCTCCCTGGCGCGGCGTGTCGCCGAGAGCGATGCGACGGTGATGATCACCGGCGAGAGCGGCACCGGCAAGGAGGTGTTCGCCCGCCTCATCCACCGCGCCTCGCCGCGGGCCGAAGCGCCGTTCGTGGCCATCAACTGCGCGGCGATCCCGGAGAACATGCTGGAGGCGGTCCTGTTCGGCTACGAAAAGGGGGCCTTCACCGGGGCCTACAACGCCCATCCGGGCAAGTTCGAGCAGGCCAATGGCGGCACCCTCCTGCTGGACGAGATCTCAGAGATGGATCTGGGCCTGCAGGCCAAGCTGCTGCGGGTGCTCCAGGAGCGGGAAGTGGAGCGCCTCGGGGGCCGCAAGGTGATCCCCCTCGATGTGCGGGTCCTGGCCACCTCCAATCGCAATCTGCGCGAGGCGGTCGCCTCGGGGAGTTTCCGCGAGGATCTCTTCTACCGCCTCAACGTCTTTCCTCTCCAGTTGCCCCCCCTGCGCGAGCGTCCCGCCGACATCCTGCCGCTGGCCCGCCGGATCATCGAGCGCAGTTGCCGTGACCGGGTGAGGCCGATCCTCTCCGCGGAGGCGGAGGCGCGGCTGATGGCCCACGCCTGGAAGGGCAACGTGCGCGAACTGGACAACGTGATCCAGCGGGCCCTGATCCTCTGCAACGGCCGCGAGATCCGCGACCGTGACATCGAACTGGAGGAGGTGAGCTGCAGTGTTGCGCCGGTCGCACTCTCGGCCGTCGAGGCGACGGCAGCGGCGGAGGGGGAGGAGCAGGGCGGTGACCGGCTCGGAGAGGATCTGCGCAGTCGTGAACAGCAGCTCATTCTCGACGCCCTCGAGGCCGTCAATGGCAGCCGCAAACGGGCGGCCGAGCGGCTGGGGATCAGTCCCCGCACCCTTCGCTACAAGCTCGCCAGGCTGCGCGAGGCGGGTGTGCCCATCCCCGGCTGAGGATGCCCTGGAACATGGCTGAACCGACAACTGGTGTGAATTCTGCATGATCAAGCCGACCGAGACGTTTTCCGGTCGTTGCAACCCCGTCGAGGGAGGCGTAAGAAGGTGAGTGACATCGAGATCTCTCAGGTACTGGCGCAGATGCGCGCCCTTGCCGCGCGAGCCCAGGCAGGCGTGGAGGGGGCGGCGACCCCCGGCCAGGCGGAAAGGGGCGAGGGGCCCGGTTTTGCCGATCTGCTCAAGAAGTCGCTGGATGCCGTCAACGAGACCCAGAAGGAGGCCGGGGCCCTGGCGCGGGCCTTCGAGAAGGGAGATCCCAACGTGGATCTCCCCCAGGTGATGGTGGCGCTGCAGAAGGCGAGCGTCTCCTTCCAGGCGATGACCCAGGTGCGCAACAAGCTGGTGGATGCCTACCAGGAAATCATGCGCATGCAGGGCTGAGGCGGGTGAGCCGATGACCGGGGGAGCAGAAACGAGATGGCGCTGATCAAGCAGGAGGTGGCCGAGGGCTTCGCCAGCCTGCCGGCGGTGCGGCAGGTGGGGCTGATGGTGGGGCTGGCCGCCAGCGTCGCCCTCGGTGTGGCGGTGGTGCTCTGGTCCCAGCAGCCCACCTTCGGCCTGCTCTACGGCAACCTCGCCGACGAGGAGATCAGTCAGGTGCTGGACGCCCTCCAGCAGGCGGGGATCCCCTACAAGCTGGACGACAACAGCGGTGCCATCCTGGTGCCGGCCGACGATGTCTACCAGGCACGTCTCAAACTCGCCTCCCAGGGGCTCCCCCGCGGCAGTACCGGAGGGTTCGATCTGCTCAGCAGGCAGCAGGAGCTGGGGACCAGCCAGTTCATCGAACAGGCCCGCTATCACCACGCGCTGGAGGTGGAACTGGCCCGCTCCATCTCTTCGCTGCGTTACGTCAAGAGCGCCCGCGTCCACCTCGCCATTCCCAAGCGCAGTGTCTTTCTGCGCAAGCGCCAGGCACCGAGCGCCTCGGTGGTGGTGGAACTCTACCCCGGCCGTACCCTCGAGCCCGGCGTGGTGGAGTCGATCGTCCATCTGGTCTCCTCCAGCATCCCCAACCTGAAGCCGGATGAGGTGACGGTGGTGGATCAGACTGGCCGCCTGCTCACCGGCCGCGACCGCGATCCCGGGATGCAGCTCAACAACTCCCAGTTCGAGTACACCCGCAACCTGGAGCGCAACTACGTGGAGCGCATCGAGGCGTTGCTGGAGCCGCTGGTGGGGCGGGGCCGGGTGCGGGCGCAGGTGAGCGCCAAGCTCGATTTCACCGTCACCGAGCAGACCCGCGAGAGTTTCGATCCGGAGCGGGTGGCGATCCGCTCCGAGCAGATCGAAGAGGACAAGCAGGCCCAGATGGACCAGGCGATGGGCATCCCCGGGGCGTTGAGCAACAAGCCGGTGCCCGGCGGCACCCTGGAGCAGGTGGATGCCCAGGTGGCGCCCGAGGATGTGGTCAGCGACCGTCGCCGGGCCACTCGCAACTACGAGGTGGACCGTACCATCAGCCATACCCGCCATCCCAGCGGGCGGTTGGAGCGGCTCTCGGTGGCGGTACTGGTGGACTACCGCCAGAGCGTGGACGACAAGGGGAACGTGCAGCGGGTACCCCTCAGCCAGCAGGAGCTGGACAAGATCACCGGCCTGGTGCGCAATGCGGTGGGCTTCGAGGAGGCGCGTGGTGACTCGGTGACGGTACTCAACCTCTCCTTCAAGGAGGAGGCGCTGGAGCCGATCCCCGAGCCACCCCTCTGGGAGCAGCCATGGTTCTGGAACCTGGTGAAGCAGGGGCTGGCGGCACTGGCTGTCCTCTTCCTCATCTTCGGTGTGCTGCGGCCCATGATGCGGGGCCTGGCTCACCACGGCGCCGCCGCCAGGGGTGGAGAAGGCGGTGCGGAAGAGGGGCGGGAGGCGCAGCTCGAGGGGCCGGAGCGGACGGCCGCCGGAAGGCTTGCGGGGCCGGATGGCGAAGGGCAGGCGGCGCTGCCGGGGGCGGAGGGGGAGAATCCCGCTCTCGAAGGACCCGACGACTATCAGCGGAAGGTGGAAGCGGTGACCAGTTTCGCCGCCGAGGATCCGGTACGGGTGGCGAAGGTGGTACAGGGTTGGATGGCGAACGATGAGTGAGGAGGTCCAGGATCTCAACGGCACCCAGCGGGCGGCGGTGTTGCTGATGACCATCGGCGAGGAGCGTGCGGCCGAGGTGCTGAAGCTGATGGGGCCCAAGGAAGTGCAGCGTATCGGCTCGGCCATGGCGACGCTCACCAACGTGACCAAGGCCCAGGTGGAACGGGTACTGGACGAGTTCTCGGCCGTGGTGCGTGAACAGACCGGTTTCGGCATCGGCAACGAAGACTACGTGCGCAAGATGCTGATCAACGCCCTGGGTGAGGACAAGGCGGCCGGAGTGATCGATCGTATCCTCCTGGGTGGCAGCAGCAAGGGGCTCGAGGCCCTCAAGTGGATGGACCCGCGGGCGGTGGCCGAGGTGATCCGCCTCGAACATCCGCAGATCATCGCCATCGTCCTCTCCTATCTGGAACCGGATCACGCCGCCGAGGTGCTCTCCCTGCTGCCGGAGCGGACCCGGCCCGATATCGTCATGCGCATCGCCTCGCTGGACGGGATCCAGCCGCAGGCGCTGCGCGAGCTGGACGAAATTCTCGAGCGCCAGTTCTCCGGTGGCAACGCCGTCCAGTCCTCCAGCGTCGGTGGGGTCAAGACCGCCGCCAACATCCTCAACTTCGTGGAGAGCAGTGCGGAGTCGGAGATCATGGAGATGGTCACCGAGGTGGACACCGAGCTGGCGGAGCGGATCCAGGATCTCATGTTCGTCTTCGACAATCTCAAGGAGGTGGATGGTCGCGGCATCCAGACCCTGTTGCGGGAGGTCTCTTCCGATACCCTGGTACTGGCCCTCAAGGGGGCCGACGACGCCCTCAAGGAACACATCTTCAGCAACATGTCCAAGCGTGCGGCGGAGATGCTGCGGGACGATCTCGAGGCCCGCGGCCCCGTCAAGCTGAGCGACGTGGAGGCGGCGCAGAAGGAGATTCTTGCCGTCGCCCGGCGCCTCGCCGATTCCGGAGACCTGGTGCTGGGAGGCAAGGGTGGCGACCAGTATGTCTGACGAACGGCAGGTGGGTGTCTGGCCCGGAAATCGCGTGAAGCCTCTTGGCAGGATGTTGACAAGGGCCGGGACGGACTTCCCCGACATCCTTTTCACGAACAAAACATTCCGGATACTGGCGGGTAATGACCTGTTTCCGGGATGCTCCGCCAGAGTATGCACGCCTTGTGCTGCAGGGTGGCACACTCGAACGCGCCAGACGCACATCCATCCGGCAGCTTCACGCAACTTCCGGGCCAGCCGATGACGGGGCCACGCATCATCCGGGGAGACAAGGCGGCGGTCGCCTCCTCCTGGAAGCTGCCGGCGGTGGAGGAGAGCCCCGGCACCGCCACGGAGGAGGAGCTCCCCTCCCTGCCCACCGCCGAGGAGATCGAGGCGCTGCAGAAGCAGGCCTGGGAGGAGGCCTGGAAGAAGGGCTACCAGGAGGGGTTGCGCGAGGGGCGAGAGGCGGGCGAGAAGGAGATCCGCGAAAAGGGGCAGCGGCTGGAGGCCCTGATGGATGCTCTGGCGCGTCCCCTCGACGACCTGGATGAAACGGTGGAGGAGGAGCTGGTGACCCTCGCCGTCGCCGTCACCCGGCAACTGGTTCGTCGCGAGCTGCGTACCGATCCCGGCGAGGTGGTCGGCGTGGTTCGCGAGGCGCTGTCGCTCCTCCCTGCCTCGGCGCGCAATGTTCGTCTCCATCTCCATCCGGAAGATGCGGAACTGGTGCGCGCGGCGCTCACCCTAGGCGAGGAGGAGGAGCGTGCCTGGCGGATCGTCGAGGATCCCCTCCAGGGACGCGGCGGCTGCCAGGTTTTCAGTGACCACTCCCGTGTCGATGCGAGTGTCGAGACCCGGCTGGCGCAGCTCGTGGCCCGCGTCTTCGGTGGTGAACGGCGTGACGACCGGCCGCTGGAGGCGGACCGGGATGGCGGGGAGGAGACCTCATGAGCGCCCTGCCGGAAGCACGGCGCAGCCAGCGATGGGTGCGCCGCCTGCGCCGTTACCGCCAGGGACTGGGGGGACCGCCCCCGCTGGTGGTTGAAGGACAGCTCACCCGCATGGTGGGGCTGACCCTGGAGGCGGTGGGGTGCCAGGCCCCCATCGGCGCCCGTTGCGTGGTCAAGGCGCCGGGTAGCGAGGATATCGAGGCGGAAGTGGTGGGTTTCGCTGGCGACCGCCTCTATCTGATGCCGACCGGCGTGATCCACGGCCTGGTCCCCAACGCCCGGGTGATTCCCACCACCCGGGTATGCGAGGCCCCGGTGGGCGAGTCGTTGTTGGGCCGCGTACTCGACGGCGCGGGCAAGCCGCTCGACGGCAAGGGCCCCCTCGACCATATCGCCTGCGCGCCGCTGGCCGGCAAGCCCATCAACCCCCTGGCGCGGACCCCCATCTCCGAACCGCTGGACGTGGGTGTGCGGGCCATCAATGCCCTGCTCACGGTCGGCCGGGGACAGCGCATGGGCCTCTTCGCCGGCTCCGGTGTCGGCAAGAGCGTGTTGCTGGGCATGATGACCCGCTATACGGAGGCGGACGTGATCGTGGTGGGTCTGGTGGGCGAGCGGGGCCGGGAGGTGAAGGAGTTCGTGCAGAATATCCTGGGTGAGGAGGGGCTCGCCAGGGCGGTTGTGGTGGCCACCCCGGCGGACACGCCGCCACTGATGCGCATCCACGGCGCCATGCAGGCGACCACCATTGCGGAATGGTTCCGCGACCAAGGGCTCGATGTGCTGCTGCTGATGGACTCTCTCACCCGTTTCGCCCAGGCGCAGCGGGAGATCGGCCTGGCGATCGGTGAACCGCCGGCGACCAAGGGGTATCCGCCGTCGGTGTTTGCCCGCCTCCCCCAACTGGTGGAACGGGCCGGCAACGGCGACCAGGGGGGCGGCTCCATCACCGCCTTCTACACCGTGCTCGCCGAAGGAGACGATCAGAACGATCCCATCGCGGATGCGGCGCGCGCGATTCTCGACGGTCACGTGGTGCTCTCCCGCCGCTACGCGGAGCGCGGCCATTTCCCCGCCATCGATATCGAGGCCTCGGTGAGCCGGGCCATGAGCGAGATCGTCGACGACGAGCATCGCGAGCTGGCTCGTCGGTTCAAGAGCCACTATGCTGACTACGAGAGCAACCGGGACCTCATCACCGTGGGTGCCTATCAGCGGGGGAGCGATCCCCGTATCGACCGGGCCATCGATCTCCATCCCAGGCTGGAGGAGTTCCTCCGCCAGGACATGCAGGAGCAGGTGAGCTGGTCCGAGAGTATCGAGGCGCTTCGGCAGGTCCTCGGTCCGGCCGACGGCTGAGGGAGAGAAGGGTAGATGGTTCGTTCCAGACGCATGCGCCCGCTGGTGGAGATCGCCCGCAATCGCGAACTCGAGGCGGGTCGCCGGCTGGGGGTGGTCCAGCGCCGTCTCGAGGAGGCGCAGGCCCAGCTCGATGAACTGAAGCGCTACCGGGACGAATACGCCGCCCGTCTCCGGGGAGGTGCCAGTCTCACCGCGCGGGAACTGGGCGAGTTCCGGGTCTTTCTCCAGAAACTGGAGCTGGCCATCGAGCAGCAGGGGAAGCGGGTGGAGGAGGAGGCCCTTCGCCTGCGGCAGTCCCGTCAGACCTGGTTGCAACGCCACCAGCGCACCTCTGCGCTCGACAAGGTGCTCGAGAACTATCGCGACGAGGAGCGAAAGGAGATGCAGCGTCGCGAGCAGAGGGAGAGTGACGATCGGGGCCGGCGAGGCAAGGCCGATGTGAGCGAATAGCGGGTTGTTGAAAAACACCGTTTTTCGGCAGCCTGTCGGACTTCAAGCTGAAGGTCACTCCGCCCCGAGAGGCGGGAAGGCCCTCCCGGGGGACGCCGTGAACCCATCCTTGGGGGCTCGTCGGCGGCATCCCTGCCGCCAACGAGCCCCCAGGGAT
>JALTLT010000230.1 GCA_027001815.1 Gammaproteobacteria bacterium
GGACGAGCTGACCGGCATCTCCAACTGGCTCAATGCCCAGTTCGCCGGCCGCGAGATCGCCCAGATCCGACAGGGGCTGGCGGGAGAGCTGAAGGCGGACCGGGAGCAGATGGACCGCCTGATGCGTTCCGCCATCGACATGGCGGAACACCTCTTCATCGAGGAGAGTCCGGAGCAGGAGGCGCTCGTGGTGGCCGGCCAGACCAACCTCATGGAGTACGAGGAGCTGTCGGACATCGAGAAGCTGCGCCGCCTCTTCGAGGCCTTCAACCGCAAGCAGGAGATCCTCCATGTGCTCGACCAGTGCCTCACCGCCAGCGGTGTGCAGATCTTCATCGGCGAGGAATCGGGCTACCGTCCGCTGGACGAGTGCTCCATCGTCTCTGCCGCCTATGAAAAGGAGGGGCAGGTGCTGGGGGTGCTGGGGGTGATCGGCCCCACCCGCATGGACTACAGCCGTGTCATCTCGGTGGTGGACGTCACCGCCCGCGTCCTGGGGGCCACCTTGAAATCTCTCTGAAGACCCCAATTTCCCGCGTGAAGGCATCGATGAAGAGAATTCGGACAGCGCCCGACCGGCGTGGCCGGCCGGGCTTCGGTCATGAGAACCATTCCACGGAGCAGACATGAGCAACGAGCAGCATCCCGACCAGGAAGAGGTACGGCAGGAGCGGTCCCAGGAGGATCCCGCGGCCGACGAGACGGAGGCCCTGCGTGGCCGGCTGGAGGAGGCCGAGGCCAAGGCAGACGAGCACTACCAGAACCTGCTGCGGCTGCAGGCGGAGCTGGACAATCTCCACAAGCGTACCGCCCGTGAGCTGCAGAACGCCCACAAGTACGCCCTGGAGAAGTTCGTCTCCGAGCTGTTGCCGGTGCGTGACAGCATGGAGATGGGGCTGTACGCCGCCCAGGAGGGGACGGCGGACATCCGCAAGCTGGTGGAGGGCATGGAGCTGACTCTCAAGATGCTGCACGACGCCATGGCCAAGTTCGGTGTCGAACAGATCAACCCCGAAGGGGAGAAGTTCGATCCGGATGCCCACCAGGCGATGTCCATGCAGGAGGCGCCGGAGGTGCCGCCCAACACCGTCATGAACGTGATGCAGAAGGGTTATCGACTCAACGACCGCCTGCTGCGCCCGGCCCTGGTGATGGTCTCGCGGGGCGGGAAGGCGCCTGCGGTGGAGGAGAAGCCGGAAGAGGGTGGCAGTCCGGGGGAAAATGCCAAATAGCACGTGATTCCCCCTTGAAACGCGGGCCGACGGCCGCATCTTGGGGGGTAGACAGCGGTTCCTCGCGGGAACCTGCAGAGAAATCGACGGAATCTGAAGACCAGAGCACGAGAGAGCGGAGAGAGCGGATCATGGGAAAAATCATCGGAATCGACCTCGGTACCACCAACTCCTGCGTGGCGGTGATGGAGGGTGGCAAGCCCAAGGTGATCGAGAACGCCGAGGGTGATCGCACCACCCCGTCAGTGGTGGCCTTCACCGAGGAGGGTGAGGTGCTGGTGGGTCAGCCGGCCAAGCGGCAGGCGGTGACCAATCCGGCCAACACCCTGTTTGCCATCAAGCGCCTGATCGGCCGCAAGTACGACGACGCCGAGGTGCAGAAGGACATCCAGATGGTCCCCTACAGCATCGTCAAGGCCGACAACGGCGATGCCTGGGTGGAGGTGCGGGGCAAGAAGATGGCGCCCCAGGAGATCTCCGCCCGCGTGCTGCAGAAGATGAAGAAGACCGCCGAGGACTATCTGGGCGAAGAGGTGACCGAGGCGGTGATCACCGTTCCCGCCTACTTCAACGACTCCCAGCGCCAGGCGACCAAGGATGCCGGCCGCATCGCCGGTCTCGAGGTGAAGCGCATCATCAACGAGCCTACTGCGGCAGCGCTCGCCTTCGGTCTCGACAAGAAGGGCGGGGATCGCAAGGTGGCGGTCTACGACCTGGGTGGCGGCACCTTCGACATCTCCATCATCGAGGTGGCCGACATCGAGGGCGAGCAGCAGGTGGAGGTGCTCTCCACCAACGGTGACACCTTCCTCGGCGGTGAGGACTTCGATCTGCGGCTTATCGACTACCTGGTGGACGAGTTCAAGAAGGAGCAGGGGATCGACCTCAAGGGTGACCCCCTGGCCATGCAGCGCCTAAAAGAGGCGGCGGAGAAGGCCAAGATCGAGCTCTCCTCCACCCAGCAGACCGACATCAACCTGCCCTACATCACGGCGGATGCCGGCGGGCCCAAGCACATGAACATCAAGGTGACCCGGGCCAAGCTGGAGTCGCTGGTGGAGGATCTCATCCAGCGCACCCTGGAGCCGTGCAAGATCGCGCTCAAGGATGCCGGCCTGTCGGCCTCCGAGATCGACGACGTGATCCTGGTGGGTGGCCAGACCCGCATGCCCAAGGTTCAGGAGGCGGTGCGTGACTTCTTCGGCCGTGATCCGCGCAAGGACGTCAACCCCGACGAGGCGGTGGCCATTGGTGCGGCGATCCAGGGCGGGGTCCTCTCCGGCGAGGTGAAGGATGTGCTGCTGCTCGACGTCACTCCCCTGTCGCTCGGCATCGAGACCCTGGGCGGGGTGATGACCAAGCTGATCGAGAAGAACACCACCATCCCCACCAAGGCGACCCAGGTCTTCTCCACCGCGGACGACAACCAGACCGCGGTGACGGTGCACGTGCTGCAGGGGGAGCGGGAGATGGCCAGCGCCAACAAGTCGCTCGGTCGCTTCGACCTCACCGACATCCCGCCGGCGCCGCGTGGGGTACCGCAGATCGAGGTCACCTTCGATATCGACGCCAACGGTATCCTCCATGTCTCGGCGAAGGACAAGGCGACCGGCAAGGAGCAGTCGATCGTCATCAAGGCCTCCAGCGGTCTCTCCGAGGACGAGATCGAGCGGATGGTAAAGGATGCCGAGGCGCACGCCGACGAGGACCGGCGCTTCCACGAGCTGGTGGAGGCCCGCAACCAGGCCGACGCCCTGATCCATGCCACCCGCAAGTCGCTGGAGGAGCTCGGTGACAAGGTGGACGAGGCGGAGAAGAAGGAGATCGAGGAGGCCATCGAGGCCCTCCAGACCGCCATGAAGAGCGACGACAAGGACCAGATCGAGGCGAAGACCAAGCTGCTCAGCGAGAAGGCCGGCAAGGTGGCCGAGAAGGCCTACGCCCAGCAACAGGGCGGTGCCGAGACCGCTTCCGGTGGCAGCGGGGCCGAGGCCGCCAGCGCCGGTGCCGGAGGTGCGGGCGGCGACGACGTGGTGGACGCCGAGTTCCACGAGGTCAAGGAAGACGACAAGTAGGAGCGAAAGGGCCGGGCCGTCATTTGGTCCGGCCCTTTCCGCCTTTCGTGGCGGCGGACCGGGGCAGGGGGTTGCCGACAGGGCATCCTCTCCCCGGATCCGCTGTTTTGGTGTGGGAGGTACGCTCTTCCGTCGATCGGCGAAGGGCGACCCCGGACAGAGCCATCGGGCGATGGTATAGTTGCCCACCCGATTTGTCCCGAGGGGCCTGCAGTCTGGCCGGTTCGCGGGGAGGCGCTGCTGGATGGTGCCGCCTGCGGCCGCCCGATGGCGTGACGAGACCGAACAGAGATGGCAAAACGCGACTACTACGAAGTGCTCGGGGTGGCGAAGAACGCCAGTGAGGCGGAGATCCGCAAGGCGTTCAAGCGGATGGCCATGAAGTACCACCCCGACCGCAATCCCGACGACAAGGAGGCGGAAGAGAAGTTCAAGGAGGCCAAGGAGGCCTACGAGGTGCTCGGCGACGCCCAGAAGCGGGCCGCCTACGACCAGTTCGGGCATGCCGGCGTCGAGGGCTCCATGGGGGGCGGCGGAGCGCCCGGCGGCGGATTCAGCTTCAACGACATCTTCGGTGACGTCTTCAGCGACATCTTCGGCGGTGGGGGCGGTGGCAGCCGTGCCTATCGGGGGGCCGACCTGCGCTACAACCTGGAGCTCACCCTGGAGGAGGCAGTGGCCGGCACCACCGTCCGCATTCGGGTGCCCACGGTGGTGGAGTGCGGCCAGTGCGGCGGCAGCGGTGCGGCCCCTGGCAGCAAGCCCGCCACCTGTCCCACCTGCGGAGGGCACGGCCAGGTGCGCATGCAGCAGGGCTTCTTCACCGTCCAGCAGACCTGCCCCCGCTGTCGCGGTACCGGCTCCATCATCTCCGATCCCTGTCGTGCCTGTGGCGGCAAGGGCAGGGTGCAGGAGCAGAAGACCCTCTCCGTAAAGGTGCCGCCCGGGGTCGATACCGGCGACCGCATCCGCCTGGCCGGCGAGGGGGAGGCGGGAGAGAACGGCGGCCCTCCGGGGGATCTCTACGTCCAGATCCGGGTCCGTGAACACCCCATCTTCCAGCGTCAGGG
>JALTLT010000231.1 GCA_027001815.1 Gammaproteobacteria bacterium
CACTTCCAGATCGCCTCCGCCAGGGTCCGCGCCCAGGTGGGGGTGCCGAGCTGGTCGTCCACCACCCGGATCGAATCCCGCTCGGCCATCAGCCGCAGCATGGTGGCGACGAAGTTGGCGCCCCCGGCCGCGTAGACCCAGGCGGTGCGCACCACCAGCGCCCGCCCTCCGCTGATCTCCAGAACCCGCTCCTCGCCGGCCCGCTTGGTGGCACCGTAGACCCCCAGCGGCCGACACGGGTCCTCGGGCCGGTAGGGCGTCCCCTGCACTCCGTCGAAGACGAAGTCGGTGGAGATCTGGATCAGCCGGGCACCGATCCCCTCGGCCGCCTCCGCCAGGTGAGCCGCGCCCGCCTCGTTGACCGCACGCGCCGCCTCCGCCTCCTCTTCGGCCCGGTCCACCGCGGTCCACGCCGCGGCGTTGACGATCAGCTCCGGACGCTCCCCTTCCACGAACGCCCGCACCGCCTCGCGGTCGGTGATGTCGAGCCGGTCGGCGTCCTCGGCCACCGGCTCTACCTCCGCCGGTCGGGTGTGCAGCAGCTCCCGGCCCAACTGGCCGTGGGCCCCGGTGATCAGTACCTTCACGGCGTGAAGCCTTCCGGGTAGGTCTCGGCCTCGGCCAGCCCGGGGGCCGCCGCGTCCTTCTCCGAGAGCAGCGGCGCCCGCCCCGCCACCAGCGGCCATTCGATCCCCAGCGCCGGGTCGTCCCAGCGCAGGCTCCGCTCGTGCTCGGGGGCGTAGTAGTCGGTGCACTTGTAGACAAATTCCGCCCGCTCGCTCACCACGTAGAAGCCATGGGCGAAGCCGGGCGGCACCCACAGCATGCGCCGGTTCTCCGCCGACAGGGTCTCCCCCACCCACCGGCCGAAGGTGGGCGAGCCCCGCCGCAGGTCCACCGCCACGTCGAACACCTCCCCGGCGATCACCCGCACCAGCTTCCCCTGCGGCTGACGGATCTGGTAGTGCAGCCCCCGCAGGATCCCCTGCCCCGACAGACTGTGGTTGTCCTGCACGAAGTCGTGGTCGATGCCGTGCGCGCCGAATCGCCGCCGCTGCCACGTCTCCATGAAGAAGCCCCGCGCGTCCCCGAATACCTTCGGCTCGACGAGGATCACCTCCGGAATCGACAGCCGCGTGAACCTCATGACCGCGGACCCCGTTCCTCCAGCAGCGCCAGCAGGTACTGCCCGTAACCGTTCTTCTTCAGCGGCTCCGCCAGCCCCCGCAGCGCCTGGTCGTCGATGTACCCCATCCGCCAGGCGATCTCCTCCGGACAGCACACCTTCAGCCCCTGCCTCGCCTCCAGGGTCTGGATGAACAGCCCCGCCTGCAGCAGCGTCTCGTGGGTCCCGGTGTCCAGCCAGGCGGTGCCACGCCCCAGCACCGCCACCGAAAGCCGCCCCCGCTCCAGGTAGAGGTTGTTCAGATCGGTGATCTCCAGCTCGCCCCGCGCCGACGGCCGGATCCGCTTCGCCAGCTCCACCACCTCACCGTCGTAGAAGTAGAGCCCCGTCACCGCATAGCTGGACTTGGGCTCCGCCGGCTTCTCCTCGATCCCCAGCACCTTGCCCGTCCCGTCGAACTCCACCACCCCGTAGGCACTCGGCTCCTTGACGTGATAGGCGAACACCGTCGCCCCCTGCTCCCGGGCATTCGCCGAGACCAGCAACTCGTGCAGATCGTGGCCGTAGAAGATGTTGTCCCCCAGCACCAGCGCACACGGATCCCCCCCCAGAAACTCCTCGCCGATCAGAAACGCCTGCGCCAGCCCCTCCGGCTTCGGCTGCACCGCATACTCGAAGCGCATCCCCCACCGCGAACCGTCCCCCAGCAACTGCTCGAAACGCGGCAGATCCTCCGGCGTCGAGATCACCAGCACCTCCCGGATCCCCGCCAGCATCAGCACCCCTAGCGGATAGTAGATCATCGGCTTGTCGTACACCGGCATCAACTGCTTGCTCGCCGCCAGCGTGATCGGATACAACCGCGTGCCGGAACCCCCGGCCAGGATGATGCCCTTGCGTCTCATGATGGGAATGGAGTCCTCTCGTCGATCTCAGTTCAACTGTTCCGCCAGCAGGGAGAGCGGATGGCAGACCCGCAGCCCCGGCGCATGCTGGCGAAGATGGAGTGCACAGCCCACGTTGGTGGTGAGCAGCAGGTCGGCCCCCTCGAGCCGCAGATCCTCCACCGCCGCCTCGCCGAGGCGGGCGGCGATCTCCGGTTGCCGGTGAGGATAGAGGCCGGCAGCGCCGCAGCAGCCGTGGCGGAGGGTCGGCACCTCCACCTCCAGTTCCGGGATGCGGCGCAACGCGCCGAGCACGCCCTCTCCTCCTTCGCGGAGACGCCGCTGGCTGCAGGGCAGATGGAGGACGGCCCTCTTCTTCATGGGGCGCAAAGGAGGTACACCTGCCGACGACCACCGCTCCTCGAGGAAGGAGAGCGGATCCATCCACCGCACACCGCGGGCCCCCTCCTGCAACTCCACCCCGCAGCCGCTGGCCAGAAACAGATTGGCCTCCACCTGCAGTCCGTCGAACGCCCCCAGGTTGCGGAGCCGCGCCAAATCGCCCTCTTCCGGGTCCCCCTCGTGACGGGCGAGGGCGCCGCAGCACCCCTGCCGGGGCGGCACATGGACGCCGAAGCCGGAGGCGGTGAGGAGTCGGATGGCGTCGTCCACCGTTCCGGCATCGAGCAGCCCGCCGGTACACCCCACGAACAGCGCCACCTCGCCCCGGCGCTCCCCCTCCGGCGGATACCAGGCCCGCCAGCCGGAGCGGGGACGGTTCTCCAGGGAACGGTCGAGCCGCTCCACGCCGAGGCGCGCCGTCAGTCCGGTGGCCCGTGCCACCCGCTGCAGCCCCAGTTCGCGGTACCAGCGCAACCCCCTGGAGAGACGCCGTGCCCGCCTGGGATCTCCCAGGGCGCGGACCAGGAAGCGGGACCAGCCGCTCGATGCAGAGGCGACCCCCCTCCGCCGCAGCAGCGCCCGGGCACCGTCGATGAGGGTACCGTAACGGACCCCCGCCGGACAGACCGGCTGGCAACGGAGGCAGACCAGGCAGCGATCGAGGTGGGTGGCGAGACCGGCGTCCGGCTCCAGCTCCCCCCGGGCCAGGGCCGCGACCAGGCTGATCCGCCCCCGGGGCGAGTCGCCCTCCTCGCGAAGCAGGCCGTAGGTGGGGCAGACCGGCAGGCACATGCCGCAGGCGACACAGCGGTCCGCCTCCTTCACCAGGAGGTCGCGGAGGGGATCCGGCATGCGGCCCCGGTTATCGGGCTGGCTCGACATGGCGGCATTGTACTATTTCAACGAGCCGAAAGGTGACACCAGGGGAGGATAATGGCAACAGGATGTTGAAAGAGGCCGTCCTGGCGTTTTTCAACAGCCTGTCAACCCGGCACTCCCGGCCAGGGAGTGCGGTAGCGGACGATCTGACCGAGGACGGCGGTGGCGTAGCTTCCGCGGCGGAGGGTGAAGGCGAGATGGAGGTCGTCTCTCTCCAACCGCCACTGCAGATCACGCACCGAGACCCGCAGGGGGCGGCGTTCCGCCTTGAGGCCCAGGCGCACCAGGGCCTCACGCCAGCCGGGAGGCTCGGCCGTCAGGCGCTCCTCCAGTTCACGGCAGGGGCCGGTCACCTCCTCCCGCCCTCGTCCCGGCAGGGGGCCGGTGGGGTGGATGTCGAGACGCTCCAGCCGCTCTACCAGAGTCTCGTCCAGCACCTCCGCATGGAAGCAGCGGTCGCTTCCCTCGAGCATGAAGAGTTCGCCCGCCATTCCCTGCTCCCAGCTCCCCTCGGCCACCCGTTCCGCCAGCAGCCGGTTGAAGAGCAGCGAACGGGCGGCAGAGAGCCAGAGCGAACGGCGGTGGCGCGGCACCCGCCCGGCCCGGCCGGCCAGCAGGCGGGCGGCATCGGCCAGATTGCCCCCGCCGATGCCGAAGCGCTGTTCACCGAAGGCGTTGGGCACGCCACGACGGGCCACCCGATCGAGGCGTTCCGCCATGGCGATCCGGTCGCCCGTGACCCCCCTCACCACCAGGGTGAAACGGTTCTCCGCCAGGGCACCCCGCCGCAGCTTGCGGGGATGGGGGACCACCTCCAGCACCCGGTAGCCCGCCTCCTCCCACCCCTCCCATCGGGTCGGGGCACGCTCCGGAGGCAGACTGAACCACTGGCGGGTCACCGCGTGGCGGTCCTTGAGGCCTGCATAGCCCACCTCCCGAGGCTTCACGCCGGCGCGGGCGGCGAGGCGACGGGCGACCCATTCGGTGTTGGCCTCCCGCTTCTCCACATGCAGGTAGAGGTGCCCCCCCTCGCCGGCGAGGGGGAAGGAGAGCCGCTCCTCCACCCGGAAGTCCTCGGCAG
>JALTLT010000232.1 GCA_027001815.1 Gammaproteobacteria bacterium
GTCCTCTCCCGGACCCGTTATCTGCAGCATGCCGGCACCAGCGTGCAGCGTGACTTCGTGGAGGCGCCCTCCCAGATCTTCGAGGAGTGGGCCCGCCGCCGGGAGGGGCTGGCGGTGATGAAGGAGGTATGTGCCGACTGTCCCGAGATGGACGACGGCCTCCTGGAACGGCTCAACCAGGCGCGCCGGTTCGGCCAGGGGATCCGTTATGCCCGCCAGCACCTCTACGCCTCCTTCGACATGAACCTGGTGGGGGAGAGGCCACGCCCCGCCCTGGAGGTGTGGAAGCGGCTGGAGGGCGCGCGTCCCATGGGACATGTCCCCGACACCCAGTTCCCCGGTACCTTCGGTCACATCGTCGGCGGCTACGCAGCGGGCTACTACGGCTACATGTGGTCCGAGGTGCTGGCCCTCGACATGCTCTCGGTGTGGAACGGCAACCTGCTCGATCCCGAGGTGGGACGCCGTTTCCGCAAGGTGATTCTATCCCGAGGAGGTGAGCGCCCAGCCCGGGAGATCGTCGAGGAGTTCCTGGGACGGCCGGCCAGCTCGGAGGCCTTCTTCCTGGAGATCACCGGCCGGCGCGGCTGAGTGGACCGGCCCGGAGCCGGGGACGCCATATCCGGGCGGAGGCCTTTCCCTCGGCGGAGGGGGTGGTATCCTATTGACCCGTTAAGGAGACTCTGAACGATTCATCCCTGAATTGTCAGAGTACGGGAGCCGAGAAGGGCGGTTTTCGGCTCCCTTGCAAAATCGATCACCTGCGGCGGTCGGTTTTGGCGGCGTCTCCCTGTGCCGCGGGAATCTCTGAATAGATCAGAGATTCCTTGACAGGATGTTCCTTGACAGGATGTTGAAAAAGGCCGTCCTGGCCTTTTTCAACGCCGGAAGCCGAAAATGCGATTTCCGGCTTCCTCGCATTTTCAATGAGGCCAGCAGCCTGTCGGACTTCAAGCTGAATGTCACTCCGCCCCGAGAGGCGGGAAGGCCCTCCCGGGGGCGTTGGCGGCAGGGATGCCGCCGACGAGCCCCCAGGGATGGGTTCACGGCGTCCCCCGGGAGGGCCTTCCCGCCTCTCGGGGCCACGCGGAAAGCACCAAAACCTGACCGCCTGTCAAAGTCCGACAGGCTGCTGGCCTCATTGAAAACGGCGGTGCATCCATGCACCGCGGCACAGGCTGCCGAAAAACAGAGTCTTTCGACGGCTTGCCAAGTCCGACACTTACCGGAGAACCCCGCAGAGGTACCCATGTCCCAGCCGGACCCCAGCAACCTGATCTGGATCGACCTGGAGATGACCGGGCTCGATACGGTCAACGACGTCATCATCGAGATTGCCACCATCGTCACCGATGGTCAGCTCAACATCCTGGCCGAGGGGCCCGAGCTGGCCATCCATCAGTCGGAGGAGGTGCTGGTGGCGATGGACGAGTGGAACCAGAAGCAGCACGGCGGGTCCGGCCTGCTGGAGCGGGTGCGCAAGAGCCGCATCGGCGAGGCGGAGGCGGAGCGCCGGACGCTGGAGTTTCTCGCCCGGTGGGTGCCGAAAGGGGCCTCGCCCATGTGCGGCAACAGCATCTGCCAGGATCGCCGTTTCCTCGCCCGCTGCATGCCGGAGCTGGAGGCGTGGTTCCACTACCGCAACCTGGACGTGAGCACCCTCAAGGAACTGGCCCGCCGCTGGTACCCCTCGGTGGCGGCCGGTTTCACCAAGGAGTCCTCCCACCTGGCCATGGACGACATCCGCGACTCCATCCGGGAATTGCAGTACTACCGGGAGAAACTGCTGATCCCCATGCCGGAGAGTGCCGCGCAGGGGGAGTGATTCCTCTCTCCCCGGGCGGTGCCGCAGGGCGTGCCGATCAGGTCACCACGGAGGGCGCGCTGCGGCCGGTGAAGTGCTCGATTCGGGCCAGTTCGCGGGCGGCGGCGATCTCTCCGGCCAGCGCCTGCTGGGGGTCCCGGTCCTGACGGGCGGGATCCTCCTCGACCCCCTCGATATAGACTCTGAGGGTGGCGCCCACTGTTCCGGTGCCCGAGAGGCGATAGACGATGCGGCCCTCCCTCTCCAGGCCGATACGGATCCCCTGGTTGCGGCTCGTACTGCCGTCCACCGGGTCGGTGTAGGCGAAGTCGTCGGCCGAAACCACCTCCAGCTCACCCAGCCGCTGGCCGGGAAGTTCCGGCAGCCTCTCCCGCAGCGCCTCCATGAGCGCCCTGGCGCCATCGGCGTCCACCCCCTCGTAGTCGTGGCGGGTATAGTAGTTGCGTCCGTACTCCCGCCAGTGGGCCCGGACGATCGCCTCTACCCCCTCGTTGCGTGCCGCCAGCAGGTCGAGCCAGAAGAGCACAGCCCAGAGACCGTCCTTCTCCCTGACGTGATCGGAACTGGTGCCGAAGCTCTCTTCACCGCAGAGGCGGATGCGCCCCGCATCCAGCAGGTTGCCGAAGAATTTCCAGCCGGTGGGGGTCTCGTAGCAGGGGATTCCCATGCGCTCCGCCACCCGATCCACCGCCCGGCTGGTGGGCATGGAGCGGGCCACGCCGGGGAGTCCATCGGCATATCCGGGAACGAGATGGGCGTTGGCGGCGAGCACCGCGAGGCTGTCGCTCGGGGTGACGAAGAAATTCCGACCCAGGATCATGTTGCGGTCTCCATCGCCATCGGAGGCGGCGCCGAAGGCGGGGGCGTCGGCACCCTGCATGATCGCCATCAGCTCCCTGGCGTGGGCCTGGTTGGGGTCCGGATGCCCGCCCCCGAAATCGGGCAGCGGGGTGGCGTGGAGGAGCGACTCCTCCGGGGCGCCAAGGCGTCGTACCAGGATCTCCCGGGCGTAGGGGCCGGTCACTGCATGCATGGCGTCGAAGCGGAGGCTCAGTCCCCCTTTCAGGGCGTCGCGGATGCGATCGAAGTCGAACAGGCTCTCCATCAGTGTCGCGTAGGTCTCGACCGGGTCGATCACCTCCACCCGCATCCCCTCGAGCCGGTGTTCGGCACGCCGTTCCAGAGGGATGTCGTCCGTTCCTTCCACGATGCGGTAGGCGTCGATCTCCTTCGATCGGGCATAGATCGCTTCGGTTACCGTCTCGGGGGCGGGGCCGCCGTTGGCGGTGTTGAACTTGATGCCGAAGTCCCCCTCGGGGCCGCCGGGGTTGTGGCTGGCGGAGAGGATGATGCCACCATGGGCATGATGGTGGCGGATCAGGCAGGAGGCGGCAGGAGTGGAGAGCAGTCCCCCGGCCCCCACCAGCACCTCCCGGAAACCGTTGGCGGCTGCCATGCGCAGAATGGTCTGGATCGCCTCCCGGTTGTGGAAGCGCCCGTCTCCACCAAGGATCAGCCGGCCGTTGCCGGTACCCACCGTGTCGAAGATCGACTGGACGAAATTCTCCAGGTAGCGGGGTTCCTGGAAGCGGCTCACTCTCTTGCGCAGGCCGGAGGTTCCGGGACGCTGGTCGTCGAAGGGGGTGGTGGGGATCGTCCGGATCGGCATGGGGAATCGGGCTCCATGTTTGGGGGCAGTGGTCGATACAGAAGCGAGCCGACCATCCCGTGGCGGTGTCGGCAGCAGGACAGGCAAGGAATGCGGAAGGCTGCGCAAGGCAGTCGCCCGCACTCTCTCACTGGAGTATATTATGCCGCCATGTCATCCCTGAAGCACCAGATCGACAAGATCGTTCACAATCGCAGTCTCACCGGACTGATGGCCCTCTACGAGCGCAACTACCAGCTTCTCGCCCGGCTGGTGCCCGATTTCGGCCGGCTCCCGGAGCGGGCCGTCTCCCGGGTGAAGGGCTCGCCCGACCTCTATCTCAAGGTGGAGGAGCGGGCCCGTTACACCACCACCCTGCTGCTTACCTATTACTTTCCGGATCGGGACGGTGATCCGGTGGCGGAGCCCGACCTGCACGTGAAGGCGTACCACGACGCGCGGGTGGTCGAGGCGGTCGCCTGCCGCAAACGCGGTTTTCGGCCGCTCGGCGAGGAGGAGCGGTACCGGCGTCCGGTGCTGGAGTGCAAGTGGGAGAGCAACGTCTTTCTCGACAAGTGGCTCTCTTACGCCCTTTCACTCGGCCACGGCTTCCACCCCGGCCGGATCGAGATTCCCGACGATGCCGAGCGGCACGACGACCTGCCGGCGGAGGTGCTCTGACAGGATGTTGAAAAAGGCCATCCTGGCCTTTTTCAACGCCGGAAGCCGAAAATGCGATTTCCGGCTTCCTCACGTTTTCAATGACTTGTGGTCATTGAAAACGGCGGTGCATCCTTGCACCGCGGCACAGGCTGCCGAAAAACGGTGTTTTTCAACAGCCTGCTTGGAGGAGATG
>JALTLT010000233.1 GCA_027001815.1 Gammaproteobacteria bacterium
GGTCATCTCTCTGCGGGGAAGTGGCGAATCGGCATCGGGAGGACGCTTCCGGCCCCGAACCCGCCTCCATGATACCAAATCCGTCTCCCTGCCGCGCCCTCTTGAGACCCGCCCGGTTGGAAGGCTCCTTCATCCGACCCTTTTCGAGCCGGGGGGCGGAAGAGACGGTTTCCCGTTCCCGGTTCCGTCGATTTGACAGGTTGTTGAAAAACAGCGTTTTTCGGCAGCCTGTGCCGCGGTGCAGGGATGCACCACCGTTTTCAATGGGACTGGCAGCCTGTCATAGTCCGACAGGCTGCCAGCCTCATTGAGAACGTGAGGAAGAAGGAAGCCGGAAATCGCATGTTCGGCTTCCGGCGTCGAAAAAGGCCAGGACGGCCTTTTTCAACATCCTGTCAAGTCGCCGGCCGAGTTCCGGGCTTCACCACCAGGCGGGGTGGCAACGCCAGGGATAGAAGGGATCGGGGCACCAGGGATCGTACCACCATGGCGGGGGAGGAGGTGGAGGGCGGCGGCGGAGGGGCTCCCAGAGATAGTAGTGCTCGACGCCGACCACCGGGAAGAGGTAGGGATAGGCGCCGATCTTGCGTTTCGCCGCCGGTTCCAGCGTGCCGACCACCGTGATGCTCCGTCCCTTGGAGAAGACGGCGGGATCGACGAAGCCGCCGATCCGTGCGAGAAAGCGCCCCTCCGTGCGCTCCTTCTCCCCCACCGGCCGACCATCGGAGCGCAATCGCAGCGCGACCACCTCCACCAGGGTGTCTTGTTCGCGGTTGTGCACCCGGACGATGGATCCCCCCCAACGGACCCGCCGACCCAGATGGCGGTCGGGATCGGCGCGCACCTGCGCCACCGTCGGCGCCTCCGCCAGAGGGGTGCGTATCACCTCCGGCACGCCGCTGGCACATGCCGCCAGCAGTGGCACGGTGAGCAACAGTGAGGCGATTCGGATCATGGCGGACCTGCTTCCGCAACCAGAGGGGTTCTATTTCAAGTCAACGGATCACGGAACCGGCGGTTGACGCGACTGCAGGGCCGGTACCCGCAGCAACGCCATCCAGGGCCAGTTCTTGCCGGTCACCACCAGGATGCCCTCGCCGCGCGGATTCTCGGAGGCGGGCCACCAGGCGATGCCGTTGAGCACCCCGCCACCCTCCTTCCGCGCCTCTTCCGCCAGAGAGCCGAGATCGATCCAGCCGTTCACGACACCTCGGGAGGGTTCGATCACGGCGATCCGGTCCCGTTTCCAGACGTTGGCGAGGATCCGTCCCGCCACCACCTCCAGCTCATTGAGCCGATCCAGGGGGATACCCGCCTCCGTCACTTCCAGTGCCTCCCCCCAGCGCCAGGTGAGAGGGTCGAGGCGGTGGAGGCGGTGACTGCCGTCGCTGACCAGCAGAACCCGGCCATCCCAGGCGATACCCCACCCCTCCCGCAGCGGGGCGAGGGAGAAGGTGCCACGCAGACGCGGCTTCAGGTCGTAGATCCGCCCCTCTCCACTGCGCCAGGTGAGTTGGTAGAGGCGCTCTCCCACCAGGGCCAGTCCCTCGCCGAAGAGGCGGCTTGGCAACCCGACCCGCTTCAGCACCCGCCCCTCGACGGGATCGATCCTGCGGAGGGAGGAGTGCCCCCATCGCCCCGTACTCTCCCACAGGGCACCGGCACCGTACACCAGGCCCTGGGTGAAGGCGCGGGGGTCGTGGGGGATACGCCCCACCTCCTCCCAGGCGAGATCCTCCAGCGCAGGGGCCGAGGTGGAGAAGAGGAGCCCCAGGAGCAGGAAAAGCCGGCGGCACACGCCTCCGCGGGGGAGTGCTACCGCCCTTTCCCGGGACTGCGTGCTCCTCACTCCATCCGGAATGCTGTCACCGGTCGTTTCTCCAGGGTCCACTGGTGCATGGAGCCATCGTAGAGGCGTGCCTTGCCGCCGAGGATCTCACTGACGATGAACCAGCCACCGGAGGCCAGGTGGCCACTGTTGCAGTAGGTGATGATCTCTCCCTCCGGGTCGAAGCCCATCTCCTTCAGCAGGGTGCGGTACTGGTCGGCCGACAGAAGACGGGCCGGCCTGGGAGTGGTGAGAATCTCGTTGGGAAACACCTTGGCGCCCGGAATGTGTCCCTTGTCATAGACGTAGGACTTGCGCCAGATGCCCAGATAGAGGCTGATGGGGCGGTTGTCCATGAGCTGGGCACCGCCGCTGGCCACTACCTGTGCCACATCCTCGCTGGTGGCGAGCATCTCGCGGCGCTCTGCCGTCGCCTTCCAGTCGCCCCGCGCGGGCGTGCTCGGCGTGGACTCCACGGGGCGCCCCTCGGTCAGCCAGGCGGCCAGACCTCCGTCGAGAATCGCCACCTCGTCGTGGCCGAAGTACTTGATCTGCCAGTAGGCCCGAGTGGCCATGGTGATGTCGCCGTTGCCGAGACCGGCGCTGACCAGGACGATGGAGTCCCCCTGGTTGATGCCCGCCCCCTGCATCACCTTCTCGAAGAGGGATGCGGGTATCGCCATCTTGTCCACCGTGCGGCCGGCGATCTTTACCTTGCCGCGAATCTTGCCGTAGTCGAGCAGCCGGGCCCCCGGCAGGTGCCCACCGATCCGTACCAGCCTCTTCTTGCCGCTCTTCTTGTCGGTGCGATAGAGCGGTTTGGAGGTGAAACCCTTGCTCCCCTTCATCACCGAGAGCACCACCACTTCGCCCTGGTGATCGGCCAGCCACCGGGTGTCCACCACCGGGCCCGGAAGTGCACCGGCGTGGACCGGCGATGCCAACAGCACACCCAACACTATCACGAACAGAGATCTCTTCATGGACATGTTCCCTCCTGTTGAGAAACGGGCCCTTGTACCTGGTACCCTCTCGGCCCCCCCGCGGAAAGCACCAGAACCTGACGGCCGATCAAGGACCGACAGGCTGCTGGCACCACCAGTGAGCGACAAGGACAAGGGAGGCTCTTCGTCCCAGTCTACACGAAATCCCTCCCCACTTCGGCCCGCTTCCGGCCCAGGGAGTCGAGGCGCGCCATCAGCCGTACCGGCGAGCGGCTCAGAAAATAGATGTTGCGGTCCTGCCGCGCCTCCTCCAGGCCTCTCCCGCCCTGGTGTGCATGGCGGGCCAGAGCATCGTCCCTCGCCTCCAGCAGGAGGAGAAGATCGGATGCGAAGAGGGCCACCATCGCCTGCAGCCAGCGCTCCTCCGCACTGCCGTCGGGGAGTGGCCGCAACCGCCCCAACCAGTCGAGGATCACCTCCTTCCCGTGCCAGACCCCACCACTGACCCAGAGATTGACGGTGAACCAGTCGAGGGGCTGGCCATGGTAGTCCATGCTCAGACCCGCCAGATGGCCCCACGGGGCATCGGACGATTCGCGAACGAAGAGGTGGAAGTGGCCGTGCTCCCCGACGCCGGCGGGTGCCTTCGGGTGGCTGTGATAGTAGGCACGCAGGTCTCCCTCGGCGAATCGCAGATGACCGGGAGGGTATTTCGCGCCGCGCCGGGGAGGTTCGTCTCCCAGCACCCGCAGCACCACATTGCTGCCCTGCTCGCCCATCTCGAGAACCGCCCCGGCGAGCTGCTCCACCCAGGGACGCCAGTCGTCGGCGATCCCCTCGATCAGAGGCTGCACGGGCTGTCACCGCCCAGACCGCAGGGCGGTTCCTCCTCCTGGGCGAGACCGCAGGGAGAGGCGTCGCCACCGAGACCACACGGCGCGCCCTCGCCATCGAGCCCGCAGGGTGAACCCCCTCCTTCCAGACCACAGGGCGTACCGCCGCCGTCGAGGCCGCACGGGCTCTCCTCCAGCCCGCAGGGGGAGCTGTCCAGGCCACAGGGGGATTCATCATCGACCGCCGCCGTGCCTGCCGGCTGCCCGAGAGCCGCCGGTCGGGGCTCGGGCAGCCGGTGCCGGGTGTGATCGATGGCCACGGCCAGGGCCGCGAGGGTGAAGGCGGTACCCACCGCCAGTCTTGTCTTGTCCATGTTTCAGTGCCTTCCCGGGGGGGGATCGAGACGGAGCCAGATACGGGCCCGGACGCCCGCCATGGCGCCGAGGAAGCCGGTCACCGCCCATAGCCAGCCGTGGAGACTGCCGGAGGAGATACCGCCCAGCAGGGCGCCGATGTTGCAGCCGAAGGCGAGTCGGGCGCCGTATCCCATCAGCAGTCCACCGAGCACCGCGGCCACCACCCGCTTCGCCGGAATATACTGTGCCGGGGCGAACTTGCCGGCCAGGGCGGCGGCCAGCCCTGCACCGAACATGATGCCGAAGTTCATCACCGACGTCACCTCTGCCAGCACGCTGTGGTTGAGAGCTCGCAGCGGATAGCCGG
>JALTLT010000234.1 GCA_027001815.1 Gammaproteobacteria bacterium
CCGGACTCCGCCACCTCCCGCCCGGGTTTCTACTCGCGTCCCTCGCGCAACCGGGACATCAAGGCGGCGCGCCACTCCTGGAAGGAGGGGTAGTGCAGATAGCCCCCTTCGGCCACATAGCGCACCACGTTGCGCAGGCGGTTGGCGAAGGCCACGGAGTCGACCCGTATCACCTCCCGCCCATGGGGGTCATAGAAGATGAGGGTGGGCGTGTAGAAGAGACCGAGCTGCTCGGCCCATCGGCGAGCCGTGGTGCGCTTCCCCGCCGGGGTGATGACCGGCGTCTCGGCCCATATGTCGAGCTGAACCACCTGCATCCCCTCCAGCAGGGCGCGGGTGGTGGTATCGGCCAGCGGTCCGGCATGGAGGACATCACAGGCCCAGCAGTCACTCTGCTCGAAGACCACCACCAGCGGCTGCTGGGCGGCGAACCGGCTGCGGTCCAGAGAGTAGGGAGGCGGTTCGAAGAGGGGGTCACCGTTGAGCTCCCCCTCCTCCCGCAGTCGCCCCATGTCGGCCCGGGCCAGGTAGTCGCGAAACGGCTCCTGCCGGTGGTGCCCCCCCGCCACGTACTCGAGCGCCGCCCGGAACTCGTAGGGGGCGTAGTAGCCCACCAGCTTGAGGGCGATCTGCGCCCGGTCGTCGATGAACAGGAGGGTGGGCGTGAATGTCGCCCCCATCTTCGCGGCGTACTCCTTTTCGGAGAGCACCCGGCCATCGAAATCGGTCACCAGACGGTTGCCCCGCACATTGAGGCCCACCACGTCGAAGTGCTGGCGGGTGTAGGCGACGATGTCCGGCCGCCCCCAGTTGTTCTCGATCAGCGCCTTGCAGTAGGGGCAGTACTTCTGGCCGAAATAGATGACGATCCCGCGCCTGCCCGCCGCGATCGCTTCGTCGAGATCGTCCTGCAGATCGAGAAAGCTGAGCTTGAACCAGGAGGGCTCCTCCAGCGGCTCCTCGAGGGGACGGTCGTCGAAATTGGGATCGAGTTCGGCGCCCCGGGCGTGCAGTGACGGCGAAGCCAGCAGCAGCAGGAGAACCGACAGAAGCCCCGCCACCACACTCCGGCAGGCGATTCCGGCAATCGTCATGAGACCGCTCGGTTCCACGTCGAAGTCCCCCTCATAGACCGGGGGAACGTGCCTGGAAGACAAGGAATTCGCGTCGTCCGATGCACAACTCTCCGAGACGCAACGGCATCTGCTCGCCGCCGCGCCCCATGATCAGCGGCGCACCGCTGACGAAGAAACGGCGTGGTGGCACGATCACCTGCCACTCGTTGGCGAGACTGCGGATCAACAGTGCGGGGTAGCGCTGTTCCTTCCCCTCGCCAGCGGGGCGCTGCAGGAAGATGTGCTCCACCGTGCTGGCGATCTTGACCACCGCGATGTCGATATACCCCTGCCGGCGCCGTTGCATGCGGGTGATGTATCCCACCCGCGGCGGTGTCTCGCACTCGTCGGGGGCGAAGGCCACCAGTTGACCCACATCCATCGGCACCGCATATCGGGTCTCCTTGGTGGTGACCAGCATGCCGCCATCGCTGTCGTCCACCACCCACCAGCGGCTCTCCGACTCGTCGGCACTGCGATCGGCCAGTGCCGCCGAATGGCCGGCAAGGGCATCGCGGAACAACCGGTTCTCCTGGACCTCCATGGAGCCGGACTGGGCCTGGTCGCGAAACAGACGGTAACACTCGACAAAGCCGGGATAAATGCGTTGGCTCTCCTGCTGAAAGCGGGGAAACCGCTGCTCTTTCCGCTCCCGCGCACGCAGCCGGCCACACATGAAGCGCAGCATGCCGAGGGCGTCACCAGCGGGGATGCGTGAGAGGGGATCCGGCAGCATCTTCCAGTCGCTGATGCCGACGAAGGTCTTTTGCTCCAGTTCGTCGTGGAGCCGCCGCAGATAGCGATCGAGGGGGGCGAGATCGAGAATCACCTGGGGCGGGGATGCGGCGGGCTCCCGACGGAACGTGGCGGGACGATTCTGGGTCGCGTGGATCACCACCTCGTTCTCTCCCAGCGCCTCCCCCTCGTCCAGGCGGGGGCGAAGCTGTTCACGAAGCCGGCAGAGGCAGGAGTCCACGGCGCGCGTGAGATTGGCCGGCCAGCTCACCACATCGAGCACACCGAACACCTGCAGGGAGACGAACAGCTCGCTCAGCGATGCCTCCGCGCGACCGCCCCCCTGCTCGCGACTGCGGCACCACTCGAGATCGCGTATCAGCGGCACCCGCCGGTCGGGATCCTCGACACAGGCGAGGGCGAAGAAGACCTGATTGGCCTCGCGCCAGCTCTTGTCACTGAGCTGCTGGTAGCGCAGGGCGAGAAAACGCTGCTCCCATCGCACCAGCTCGAGGATCCGCACCCCGTTGGCGTAGATCCGCTCACGGCTCGCCCGGTACTTGCGATCGGATAATGCATAGTCGTGCTTGAAGAGGTGCTTGCAGGAGGTGATCAACTCCTCCAGCAGGGCGATGCAGTTACCCAGGGCATCGCGACGCTCCTCCCCTTCCGGCAGGCCGCCACCCGCGTGCACGTGCTTCTTGTAGGTATCGGCGATCACCGTCGCGGTCTCGGCGATGATCATGCGCGTGATCCGTTCCCGCGCATCGAGGCGCATGTCGGCCCGGTTGAAGAGCCGCAACTGGTGCACCGCCTCGCGGATGCGGGCCATGGGGGCCAGCTCCTGGAGGCGCACCTGCAGCTTGCGGGGACCACTCTCCACCTCCTGCACCCGCCCGGTCTTGGGAAGATAGATTGCGAGATGGGGCAGCCGCTCGAAACGAGGCGTCTCTCCGGAGACGTCAAAGGGCGCCAACTGCCGAAATGCCTGCACGAGCTTCTTCATGAGGGATTCTGGCTCCTCCGCCCCACCGCTCCTCGCTGCGCGGGAGACCTCCCGATCCGATGACGGGCACCCCGTCCCGGAGAGTCACCGCATCGGCAGGGGAAACAGACGCTGATTATGGTTATGAAGCGAGTTTACCCCGAAGAGGAAGCAAACGCCAGGAACCCCCTCGACGGCGTGCAGCAAGCCCCCTCCCCCGGGGCATTACCGGCCCGGCGACGCCGCCAAGGTCGATCAATGCGGCTGATCGCTCTTGCAAGGGAGCCTGACAGGCTGTTGAAAAACACCGTTTTTTGACAGCCTGTGCCGCGGTGCAGGGATGCACCGCCGTTTTCAATGAGGCCAGCAGCCTGTCGGACTTCAAGTCGAAGGTCCCACTGCCCCGCCCCGCGGAATGCACCGGAACCTGACGGCCAATCAAAGGCCGACGGGCTGTCAACCCTGGGGGTGATGGAGCTGGAGTTTGAGTTCCGCCCATGCCATCTCCAGGTCGCGGGGGATCTCCGCGCGGCGCTGGCCATGGGCGGCGAGCGTCTTCTGCAGGTTCTCCGGCTGCAACACCCCGGCAGGACGGGTCCGGGGAAAGACCGCCTTGTCGGTGAAGACCACGTAGCCGAAGACGGGCACCGCCGGGACACGGGCGCGCACGGCGCTCTCCAGATCCTGGAGCTGGTGGAGTGGATTGGGAAAGGGATGACTTCCTCCTCCGACCATCTGGGTCCACTGCTCGATCTCCTCGGCGCCGAAGATCGCCCCCTCGTAGTCCCGCACCAGAATGACACAGATTCCACTGGGGGTGAGGGCCAGGAAATCGATGTAGGCGAGCCCCTCCATCCCGTCCGGGAGAGCGATGTCCCTCAACACCTCCCGCGAGACGCGGCCGAGCTGCCACTCCACATCCCTCCGGCGGAGCTGCCAGCGGCGCCACAGCAGCAGGAGGATACCTGCCACCGCCGGGATCGCCGCCAACAGCCAGATCCAGTGTGAATCACTCATCGCTCTCCCCAGATTCCCGGGTGGAGAACCCCTCCTCCCGTTCGAACAGGATTCGCAAAAGACCGCCCACGGTCCTTATGCGGCAGCGGCACGGGAAACCACGGTTTCCCGGTTCCCGCATTTTCGGCTTCCGGCGTTGAAAAAGGCCAGGACGGCCCTTTTCAACATCCGGCCATTTCATGCAGCCCGCGAAAGGCGAAGATTATTGCCGGATGTGCCGGCCCGGACAAGGGGGGGAATCAGCCGACGAAGAGTTCCGCGTTGACCCAGAAGTGGGTGACGATTCCCAGGGCGTAACCGGAGAGGATGGCGGGAGACCAGCGCAGATGGGAGAAGAAGGTGTAGATACCCCGCGTCTGCCCCATCAGGGCGACACCCGCGGCGGAGCCTATGGAGAGAAGGCTCCCGCCGACCCCCGCGGTGAGGGTCACCAGCAGCCACTGGCCCACCGACATGTCGGGGTTCATGCTCAGGACGGCGAACATGACCGGAATGTTGTCGACGATGGCCGAGAGGAGCCCCACCGCCACGTTGGCCTGCGTCGCCCCCCAGTCCTCGTACATCACCACCGAGACCAGTTCCAGATAGCCGATGAAGCCGAGTCCGCCAACGCAGAGCACGATGCCGTAGAAGAAGAGGAGGGTGTCCCACTCGGCGCGGGCGATGGTACGAAAGATGTCGAAGGCGACCACATCGCCCGCCATCTCTTCGGCCCTCCGGGGGTCGTCGCTGGGGGTCGGCCGATGGGTCCGGCGCAGATAGAAGCCGAAGAGCTGAAGATAGGCCAGCCCGGTCATCATGCCCACCACGGGGGGGAGGTGGAGATAGTTGTGAAAGCTCACCGCCGTGGCGATGGTGAGGAGAAAGAGAAGCAGCATGCGCCGGGCCCCCCGCCGCATGCGGATCTCCTCCTGCAACGCCTGGGGATGGCCGGCTGGCAGAAACGGATGCATGAGCACGGCCGGCACCAGGTAGGTCACCACAGAAGGCACCAGCAGGTGGAAGAAGGTGGCGAAGTCCACCACGCCTTTCTGCCACACCATCAGGGTGGTGATATCCCCGAAGGGGCTGAAGGCTCCACCGGCATTGGCCGCGACCACGATGTTGATGCACGCCATGGCGATGAAACGGCGGTTGCCCGCTCCCACCGCCATCACCACCGCACACATCAGCAGGGCGGTGGTGAGATTGTCGGCGATGGGAGAGACGAAGAAGGCGACCCATCCGGTGATCCAGAAGAGCGATCGATAGCCGAAACCGCGGGCCACCAGCCACGCCTTGAGTCGGGCGAAGACCAGCCGCTCGTCCAGGGCGTTGATGTAGGTCATCGCCACCAGCAGGAAGAGCATCAGCTCCGCATACTCGAGGAGATTGTGGCGCAGGGCCTGTTCCACCAGGTGACTGTCCGGGTGGTCCTGATAGAACCAGGCCACCGCCGCCCAGATCAGGCCGGCAGCGAGAATTACCGGCTTCGATTTGCGAAGGCCTGTGAACTCCTCGAGCATCACCAGCAGGTAGGCCAGCACGAAGAGGGCGATGGCGAACATCCCCACCGGTTGCGAGGTGAGATCGATGCGGCCGTCGGTCATCCCTTCGGTGGCCGCCGCCACCGGCGCCGGGAGTGAGCAGAGGAGCATCGCCGCGGAAAGAGCCGCCGGCCCCCGCCTCCGACCCCCTCTTCTCCCGCCGCGCGCCTTCCCCCCGAAAGCGTCTGCCCCAGCTTCGCCCATCGTCTCTCCTCTTCTCCCCGGGGCCCGCTCCGGTGGAGGCGGAGCGGCCGCGGGAGCATGGCCGAACGATCAGGGCTATTGTCGCCCAACCCGGCCCTTTTGCAAGGAGGTCCCGACCTTCGTTGCAACCCGGCATCGATGACGGGCTATAATGGGGCCGTACGCTGCATCGGCCGCGCCATCCGGCGCCCCGGCATCCCTGCGGGCCTCCCCCCGGGAACCCGGAAAGAAACGAGGGAATCATGACCTTTGATCTGCTGAGTGTCTCCGCGCTTGTGATCAGCATCGTCGTCCTGTTCGTGGTCTTCGCCGCGATGCGCAGACAGGAAGAGGAGACCGAACACAAGCTGCGCTGCCTTGCGGCCCACTCCCTGCTCATGAGCGGCAATGGAAAAATGCGGCGGATCGCGATCGGCATCCACGAGATCTACCCGGAACTCTGTCCGGGGGTGGACTACACCCTCGAGGCGACTCCGGAGGGGGAGGTGCGCATCAAGGAGTGGCTGGTGAAGGCGCCGCAACCGAGCAGCGAGGAGATCGAACGGGCGGCGGAACGCTCCTCGATGGCGTGAGGCGGGAGTTCCGTCAGGCGGTGAGACTCTGGGTGGTGTCCCACTCTCCCATTTCGGGGGCATCGTCGGGCGCGCTCAGCACGATGACCGAGATGTTGTCGCCGCCCCCCCTTTCGAGGGAGAGCGAGATGAGACGGTCCACCTTCCCCTGCTCGTCCAGCGCGCTATCCTGGAGCAGCCGGCAGATGGTCTTCTCGTCCAGTTCCGAGGTGAGCCCATCGCTGCACAGCAGGATCTGCTGACCGCGACAGAAATCCCCCTCCACCCGTTCCACCTCCACTTCGGCCAGATCCACGGCACCCAGCGCCTGGGTGATGACATGGCGACAGGGGTGGCGGGCCGCCTCCTCCTCGCCGATCTGCCCCGCATCGAGCAGTTGCTGGACATAGGAGTGGTCCCGCGTGAGACGGCGAAGCCCCTCTCCATCGCAGAGATAGGCCCGGCTGTCACCGACCCACACCACCTCGTAGCGGTGCCCGTGGAGGCGGCAACCGACGAAGGTGCTCCCCATGCCGGTGAGCCCCAGCATCTGATCGGCGGCGATCTGGATGATGGTATGGGCCTCTCTCACCGCCTGCAGCAGCGAGACCCCCTTGCGAACGACGGCGTCGTGGACGTAGTCCACGGCGACACGACTGGCGACATCGCCGGAGTTGTGCCCCCCCATTCCATCGGCGATCAGCCACAACGAATGGCGATCGTCGACCAGCAGGGAATCCTCGTTGCAACGGCGCACACGGCCCGGGTGGGCGCCATGACCATATCCACTCACGCTCATACGTCCGACTCCGCCTCGATGGCGATGCTGTGGAGGGTCACCCGCCGGCGACATCTTCCGAATGGCGACCCTCCCGTCGTTCGGATGGCGCTCTCTCCCTTGCGCGGAGGGAAGGCCCCTGCAGCGGTTATCGGCGGGAGAGGCAACGCCTTTAGGCAGGCTGTTGAAAAACACCGTCTTTCGGCAGCCTGTGCTGCGGTGCATGGATGCACCGCCGTTTTCAATGACGACAAGTCATTGAAAACGTGAGGAAGCCGGCAATCGCATTTCCGGCTTCTGGCGTTGAAAAAGGCCAGGACGGCCTTTTTCAACATTCTGTCAGCCCGCTGCGGACTGTCGAAAACCTCGAGATTGCGGTAGACTTTGCCGAATACTCCGTTCCGCCAGCCTGGATCTGAATAAAATACCAGATTTTCAATAGGTTGCAAACGCAAATATAACGAACACGGAATGGTCCCGGCGGCCGGGGCAGGTTCGGACCCGCCGGTTGAGCAGAGAGACCATGGGAGGGTGACGGCGTCCTCCGTATCACGCAACCCCTTCTGCCCCAGGGAGACGACCCCCCTTTCGAGAACGATGGGGGATTCAGAGCAGGGATCATCGAGATGAGCGACAACCCGCTGCACATTCCAAAGAGACGCAAGGAGGTCATGCTCTGGGTTCACCCGGATGGGCAGGTCTTCTGTGACGTGTTTCTGGCCACGGAGGAGAGGGGAGAGGAGAACCCCTTCGACCTCTTCAACCGGGACGAGCCCTTCCTGGTCGTGTTCCGCAAGGGTCCCGAGCAGCCCTGCTTCTACAATCGCAACGCCATCATCCGGGTCGAGTATCCGGAGTCGGAGAGTTCCGGGTACCCTCCCGACTCCGGCGAACCCCCCCTCACCTGCCATCTCCACCTGATGGATGGTTCCCTCATCGAAGGGAGTATCCACGAGTCGTTGCCCACCGACCGTGCACGCCTCTTCGACTACCTGAACCGGCGGGAGGAGCGATTCCTGCGGGTGCTCCTCGAGGAGGGCCGGACCTGTCTGGTGAACAAGAGTTACATCAACCATGTCACGCTCACCGGTGAAGAGAGCGGACCGACGGAAAGGTGAGCCCCGCTCTCCGCCGCCCCTCACAACAGACGCACCATGGGAATCCTGGGCTCCTACAAGGCAACCAAGGCGATCAACACCCTCCTGACCGCCACCTCCAGCACCGAACCGGAGGCCAAGGAGGCGATGCGTCGCCTGCGCCAGATCGGCGCGCCGGCGGTTCCCCGCCTGATCGAGGCGCTCGGCGTCTCCCACGATCCCCAGCCCCTGGAGAATCTGCTGCTGCAGATGGTGGACTCACCCTCCCTCCCCTTCTTCATCGAGGGCCTGCAACACACCGAACGACGCATCGCCGAACGGGTGGCGGGGATTCTGGGACGTTCCCGCCGCCTCGACGTCTCGCGAATGGTGGACCTGATCGGCAACCCGGAGACACCCCGCGACCTGCTGCTGGGAATCCTTCGCGCCCATCGGGATCGGCTGGAGGTGGCCGCCCTCTTCAAGGCCCTGGAACAGGCCGACCGCAAGACCCGCACCGTGCTGCTCGACCTGATCGCCGAGTGCTGCACCGCGGAACACATCCCGGCCCTGGCGGAGCGGCTCGACGAAATGGACCCGGGAGCCCGTGCCAAGGCAGCGAGGGTGCTGGCCCGTTTTCCCACCGAACACGGCCGCGACGCCCTCCTCTCCCTCCTGGAAGACTCCAACAGCCGGGTGCGGATCGCCGCTCTCGAGGCGTTGCGGGAGATCGACATCGCGGTGCCCGCCAAGGCGATCTGCCCACTGCTGCGCGATCCCGACATCACCGTCCAGGCAGCGGCCATCGACACCCTGGGCCGGATCCGCGACGCCACCCTCATCAAGCAGCTCATCGAACTGATGCAGGACGAATCGGAGTATATCCGGCGCGCTGCGGTGGAGGTGCTCAACCAGGTGGCGGATCAGCGGGCGATCAAGGACCTGCTCAACGCGCTGCGGGACAAGGACTGGTGGGTCAAGGTGCGCGCCGCGGACGCATTGGGTTCGATCGGCGGACCGAAGGTGGTGGAAGCGGTCCTCTCCCTGATCCACGACAAGGACGAGTTCCTGCGCCGCACCGCGGTGGAGATCCTCAACAGCAGCCAGGACGAACGCGCCTTCGACTACCTGGTGGAGGCCCTTCGGGATGCCGACTGGTGGGTCCGGGAACGGGCCGCGGACGCCCTCGGCAAGCTTGGTGACAGACGGGCCATCCCGCACCTCGAACGGCTGCTGGGGCAGGGTCCCCAGGCACGGCGGGTCGCCATCCGGGCCATCTCCGCCATCTCCGGCGAGGAGGCGGTCGAGCCACTGGTACGCGCCCTCGATCCAGGTGACGCCGAGGGGAGCCGGCAGGCGGTGGAGGTTCTGCAGAATCTCGCCTCCGAGGAGAATGCCGAATCGATCCAGAACGCCATCACCCAGCTCATCGACTCGGGCAACGGCGAGCTGCGACAGAGCGCGGATGCGGCCCTGAGGAAGCTGGTCAACCGGTTCGGCGATCGTACCTCCGTGATGCGAGTCCCTGCCGGGGAGCAGCGGGGTCAACAGGAGGAGGCTCCGCCGACACCCCCTTCAGCCAGCCCTCCGGAGACGACCGAGAACGCCACCACGGCGGCGGACGGCAGTCCGGGAATCCGCGTATTCGACACCGCCGCCCTGAAGCCGGGCCTGGTCCTGGCAGACCGCTACCGGATCATCAAGAAAGTAGGGGCCGGCGGATTCGGCGTGGTGATGCTGGTCCACGACCAGGTGGTGGACGAGGAACTGGTACTCAAGTTCCTCCATCCCAGCGTCTCCTCGGACGCCACCATGATCCAGCGCTTCATCAAGGAGCTCACCTACACCCGGCGGATCACCCATCCCAACGTCATCCGCATCTACGACTTCATCTCCATCGGCGACTCCTACGCCATCTCCATGGAGTACTTCAAGAGCCACTCGCTGGCCTACGAATTGCGACGCAACCGCAAGGTGGCGTTCGGCCGGGGGATCCGCCTGCTGCGCGACGTCTGTCGCGGCATGAGCGCCGCCCAGGCGAGCCACGTGGTTCACCGTGACCTGAAGCCGGCCAACATTCTCATCAACAGCAAGGACCGGGTGAAGATCGTAGACTTCGGGGTCGCCGCGGCGACCCGGCACGCCAACACACGCCTCACCCGAAGCGGTATCATGATCGGCACGCCCAAGTACATGGCCCCGGAGCAGATCCGCGGCAAGCAGGTGGACTCCCGCACCGACATCTACACCCTCGGCGTGGTCATGTACGAGATGTTCTGTGGCCGCCCCCCCTACTCGGGGGAGGACCCCATGGCCACCCTGTTCATGCATCTCGAGGCCGACTTCACGCCTCCCCGGGAGGTCAATCCGGAGATCCCGGAAGAGCTGGCGGCGATCATCGTCAAGGCGATGGCGCTCAAGCCCTCGGAGCGCTATCAGAGCTTTCGCGACATTCTCCAGGATCTGGAACGCCTCGGCGCGGAGCTGGAGTCGTGAGCCGCATCAACGCATTCCTCAAGCTGGCACGCGACCAGGGCTGTTCCGACGTCCACTTCACCGTCGGCATGCCCCCCGTCCTGCGTCACCTGGGACAGATGGCCCCCATCAAGTACCGCCAGCTCAGCCGCGAGGAACTCGAGCTGCTGGTCCGGGAGACCATGTCCGCCGCAACCCAGCGCCTCTTCGACTCGGGAGACGACGTGGACTACTCCTATCAGGACGAGGAGGTGGGCCGTTTCCGTGTCAACGTCTACCGCAAGCTGACGGGGATGGGGGCGGCGTTCCGGGTCATCCCGGATCGCATCCCACGCCTCGACGACCTGGGTCTCGGCTTCCTCCGCGAGCGGCTCCTGCACACCACCCAGGGGCTGATCCTGGTCACCGGTCCGACGGGGACCGGCAAGTCCACCACCCTCGCCTCGATGATCGAGCTGATCAACAATCACCGCCGCCTCAACATCATCACCCTCGAGGATCCGGTGGAGTTCGTCCACCACTCCAACCTCTCGATGATCATCCAGCGCGAGGTGGGCACCCATACCGCCAGCTTCGCCGACGGCCTGCGATCGGCACTGCGCGAGGACCCCGACGTCATCCTGGTTGGAGAGCTGCGCGATCCGGAGACCATCGGCATGGCGCTGACCGCCGCCGAGACCGGCCACCTGGTGCTCGCCACGCTCCATACCTCTTCGGCGGTCAAGACCCTGGCGCGCATCATCGACGCCATGCCCACGGGGCAGAAGGCCCAGACGTCCACCCTGTTGAGCCAGCACCTCCAGGTGGTGATCAGCCAGCGCCTGCTGCGCACCGCCGACAACCGGGCCCGTCGAGCCGTGGTCGAGGTGATGGTCAACACCCCCGCCATCGCCAACCTCATCATCTCCGGCAAGACGCACCAGCTCGCCTCCATGCTCCAGACGGGTGGCGAACAGGGCATGAAACTGCTCGACGACGCGCTCATGGAGGCGGTCAAGAAGAAACAGGTCAACCCGGACGACGCCTACATCCACGCCACCGACAAGCAGCGCTTCCAGCGCTTCGTCACCGACCCTTCCATCCTGCCCCAGATCAGCCTCGGAGGCGGCCAGTGAACCGGGTCGATGCCTTTCTGGAACTGGTGGTCAAACAGCAGGCCTCCGATCTCCATCTGATCTCCGGCTACCCACCGAGGATCCGCATCCACGGTGAGATCGCACCGGTCAAGTATCGCAGCCTGAGCGCCGACGAGACCCTCGAACTGCTCCACGAGATCATGCCGCAGCGGGTGCGCGACGCCTTCGAGCGGGACGGCAACACCGACTTCGCCTACATGGCCTCCGAGGAGCTGCGTTTCCGGGTCAACGTATTCCGCCACCTGGGAGGCGTGGGTGCCGTCTTCCGGACCATCAGCAGCCGCATTCGCTCCCTCGACGAACTTCGCATGCCCGCCGTCCTCAAGGCGCTGGCCCGCAACTACAGCGGCCTGGTGCTGGTCACGGGCCCCACCGGTTCGGGCAAGACCACCACCCTCACCGCGATGGTCGACCTCATCAACCGGGAGCGGAAGGGCCACATCATCACCATCGAGGACCCGATCGAGTATGTCCACGACAACCGCCTCTGCCTGGTCAGCCAGCGGGAGGTCCACACCCACGCCGAGAGCTTCGGCAGGGCGCTGCGTTCGGCCCTGCGCGAGGATCCGGACGTCATCCTGGTGGGGGAGATGCGGGATCTGGAGACCATCCGCCTCGCCATCACCGCCGCCGAGATGGGGATCCTGGTGCTCGCCACCCTGCACACCAGCAACGCGGCCTCCACGGTGGAGCGTATCATCAACGTCTTCCCCCCGGAGGAGGAGCCCTACATCCGCAGCACCCTCTCCTCCTCCCTCTGCGGCGTGGTCTCGCAACAACTGGTCCGGAAGCGGGACGGTCGTGGCAGGACCGCCGCCGTGGAGATCCTGATCAACAACGCGGCGGTCTCCAACATCATCCGCGAGGGCAACCCGAGCCAGCTCGAAAATGCCATTCAGAGCGGGGGCTTGCAGGGGATGCAGAGCATGGATGCGGCACTCCACAAGCTGCTGGATGCGGACGTGATCAGCGCCCGGGAGGCCTACCGGCACGCCCACTACAAGGAGGAATTTGCGGCCCTTGCGATCCGGGAGGACCCCTCGCTGGTGGATGAAATCTGATCGAACCTTTTCGGCATCTTATTGAAACGAAAAAGTTTTCGTGGCATATTCGGCAACAGTGGATTGATCGCCCTCCCCCCCCTTGGAATGGCGGCAAACAACGTCGTACAATCGGTGGAACCGGTCGGCACGGGCGCGTATGGGAGCTCGGGAAGAGATTCGGCGGGATCCTGCGCCCGAAGAACCGGAGGAGGCAGGAGGAACGACGGAGTCGGAAAATGAACCACCGGGGCCGCGGAGGCCGCCTGGTTCGGGATGAATCAGCGGCCGGCAACCCCCTGTCCAAGCGCGTGGTGCCCGGGCGGGGCGGCGACGGAACCGATCATTGCGCCGCGGAGTCCACAAGCACAGGCGAATATCATGGCCAGGCTCGTCATCACCTATCAGGGAAGGAAGATCCGCGAGATACCTCTCACGCGGGGGACGATCACCATTGGCCGCAAGGCCCACAACACCATCCAGCTCGACGACCGGACCGCCAGCGCGGAACACGCCAAGATCGTCACCCTCTTCCGCTCCTCCTTCATTCAGGATCTGTGCAGCACCAACGGCACCCTCGTCAATGGCCGCCGCATCAAGGTCCACACCCTGCACGACGGTGATCTCATCAATATCGGCCGCCACCTGATCCGCTTCGAGGCAGAATCGGTTGCCGCCGCCGTTCACCAGGCGATGGGGACGGACGTGGACGAGGTGGCACCCTCCCTGGACGAGCCGGCGCAGAGCCCCCCCCGGGTCATCGATCTGGAAGAGGCGCGGGCGCTGGCCCGTGACGAGACCCGCGAGCTCGAACTCGAGGAGGCGGCGGAGAACACCGCCGGGGATCTCACATCGGCCGAGATCGGCACCCTTTCCCTCAGTTCCGTGGCCGGGGGTGCCACGTCACCCATCTCGGTGGTCAGCGGACGTGAACGCCGGCGAGTGGTCCGTTGCTATCTCCGCGTGCTGACCGGAGAGGAATCGGGCAAGCAACTGGAACTGGGAAAGAGCCCCCTCCAGCTCGGCACCATGCCGGGGGCCGGCGCGGTGATCGAGTCCCGTCCCGAAGGCCACTTCCTCTGCCGCGAGGACGGAGGACGCCACACCAGCTATCCGATCCGTCTCAACGACAACGAGATCGGCGCCAATAGCTGTCTGCTTCAGCACCGTGACATCCTGGAGGTCGGCGGTGTCTGGATGGAGTACTGCGTGGTCACCGCCCCTCCCGAGGAGTGACCCCCTCACCACCCGCCATTCACGGGCGGCACCTCGGCCCATCTCCGGCCACCGGACCCTCCCTGCCCTTTAACAGGCTGTTGAAAAACGCCGTTTTTCGGCAGCCTGTGCCGCGGTGCATGGATGCACCGCCGTTTTCAATGAGGCCAGCAGCCTGTCGGACTTCAAGCTGAAGGTCACTCCGCCCCGAGAGGCGGGAAGGCCCTCCCGGGGGCGTTGGCGGCAGGGATGCCGCCGACGAGCCCCCAAGGATGGGTTTACGGCGTCCCCCGGGAGGGCCTTCCCGCCTCTCGGGGCCCCGCGGAATGCACCAGAACCTGACCGCCTGTCAAAGGCCGACAGGCAGCCAGCCCCTTGAAAACGTGAGGAAGCCGGAAATCGCATTTTCGGCTTCCGGCGTCGAAAAAGGCCAGAACGGCCTTTTTCGACATCCCGTTGATTCAGGATGCGGGGCCGTGGAGGTTGCGGCACGGTACACGGTCGGCGATGATCGGGCTGATGGAGGGCCCCATGTCGAGACGCGGGAAATACCAGCTACGCATCGCGTCGTGACAGGGGTGGAGGAGCAGATCGAGGAGAATGGCCCGTTCGCTGAGCGCCTCGATGCCGTGGATGTTGCCGCAATAGGCGCGGAAGGCGGAGATCTCGTACTTGGCCAGCGAGCAGTCACTGCGATGCTGCAGACCCACCCGGCTGCGCTGCCACACCACACCTGCGATATCGAACTGGCGCACTCTGACCTCCCCTGAAAGCACCAGCAGCAGGCCGGACGATCCGGGGTGATCGTGGAGAGGGAGGGGATGATCCGCGGTCACCGTCAGCAGCCCCACCCTGGCCCACTCACCCTCCTGGAGGGGATACCAGAGCCATGGATTCTCCCGGGAGACGGGACGGCTCGAGCAGATCTCCAGCAGCTCTCCGTAGGCCGGTACGCTCTCCATCAACTGGTGATGAAAGAGACGGAGGGCATGGGCCGTCACCAGATCTACCTCCGCGCCACTTCCCTCCTCCAGCCAGCTCACCACCTGGGGCTGAAAGCGCGCCCACGCCTCCGCGGTATCGATCTGGCTGGCGAACGGCCCTGCCGAAGGACGACACGGAGAAACGGATGGATAGCTCTCAACCACCGGTACAGCTCCTTTCAGCAGGGTATTCATGCCCCCACCGTCCAGGCGACGATGAACCCGACCAGGGCCAGCGCCAGCAGCCAGGGGATCATCATCGCTTCCCACGATTCGTATGGCCTCTCGGTTTTCATGGTTGTCTCATACCCTGTCCAGCAGCCTGTCGGACTTCAAGCTGGAGGTCACTCCGCCCCGCGGAAAGCACCAGAACCTGACGGCCTGTCAAAGTCCGACAGTCTGCTAACCGCACCCTTTCCGAGCCGATGGGTACAGAGTAGACGAGGACCCCGCCCGAGTCGGCGCACGATCTCACCTTCCACCCGTGAGATATTCACCGGGCGGGCTGTCTCCCGAGGAAAACAGGGACTTGCCGCACACGAATCGAGGGCAAGAGGAGATCCGGCCGTTGCCGACCGGATCGCCAAGAGAGGA